>VBBT01000107.1 GCA_005881695.1 Candidatus Bathyarchaeota archaeon
CTAGAGCGGCTTCTCTAGATCGAGCCACAGACTCCCTTACTAGTCCATCAACATCCAACGAATCATTGCGAAGGACGAACAGTGTCAGAAGGTCGACGCTCTCAAGGAAACGTTTCTGGTAATCCTTGAGTGATTGGCGTGGCAAGAGAGAGGCTGGGGAAACATCTCCTAGCAATAGGCCTACGCACTGACGCAAGAAGAGTCTGGGTGGACATTCCGACAATCTATTCCAAACCAAGAATTTAGAGATATGGACTGGGTTAAGTAGACGAACAAGCCGCACCCATTGGCGTATGCCTTTTTCTCCGGTGGTCCGTAGGCTAAAGCCCGTTGTTGGATGATCTCTGCTCATTGAGTGACTTACTGAAATTTCATCTGCCGTCGCGTCAAGCTCCCGCGCCAGCTTCCAACTCGACGTCGTGATACGAACACATGGGCTGTTTCCGCAAACGAACGAACCGTCGGCGTATTGGAAGCCTTCGAGGAACCGAAGAACGGAATCTCGTCCTCTAGTCTTGATAAAAGATGGTATCGAAACGCTCCTGGAGCGCTCCCCAGTCGACAAACCAAGCGTTCGGCACTTGAAGAGAAGTACAGCCCGGGAATTCAAATACACGCAGATACCGTTCCTTCGAGGTGAAGACCTACGGAATCTGGGACTAATTCCATAAACATTCGATAGGTGGGGGATATAGAACGAATCTCCCCCCGAACCACTCGTCTGGGTAGCGCTGGGATATGCTATAAATGTACGATGAGTGTCGCATCCCGGGCTTGAAGACAATATGCGCTCCATCACCCAAATCGATTCCTGTTTCCAAACAGAGATCATCATCAATGGTGAGTGGGAGACGAGTCCCTCGATGCTTGTCTGAATTACTGAGAAACGAACCGGGGGAAGGCTGGCTAATTTCGACCATACTAGATGAGATCTCTGCGGGAGCCCTTCATAATCGAATAGAGCCAACCGAAAGTAACGCCATTATCACCGAGACTACCCTAAGGACAGGAGAGTGAGTTGCCCGGGCTCGGCGGGCCTCGGCAAGCACGACGCTTTTCTAGAGCAGAATTAAGCTTTCTAGATGGCGAGCGAGAGATTCGGGTATGAACGCAACAAAGCATGTCCGAGGTATCAAAAGGTCTTAACCGCTCACTCCGTCGACCCTGCTGAACCATAGAAACGTGTCCACCCGTTGACTGTTGAGTCTCAAGCGCAAGGCCCCGGCCAGAGTTCCGGTTGGCTGGCGAAGCTAGGAACATTATCTATTCTGTACCTGGCAGTCTTTCTAACTCGGATAGGGTTTGGTGTCATCTTGATCCTCTTCCCTCTCTATCTTCCGATACCAAAAACTGAATCTGCGCTCGCAGCCGGCGTAACTGCAATCTATCCAATTGTCGAGGGGTTTTCAGCTCTACCAGTTGGCGCTTATGTGGATCGCCGTGGGCGAAGAAAGGTGTTCGTAGCGGGGCTGGGGCTTATTGCAATCCTGAGCCTACTGATCGGACTATCTAACAACCTTCTACTGGTCGGCGGTGCCCACGGCCTAGAAGGTTTGGCGGCGGCTATGGTAACAGTTGCTTCCCTGACAATGATTACAGACCTGACCGTTGTAACGAACCGCGGCGTTGGGATGGGTGGATTTGATCTTGCTAACCTAGGAGGCTATGGAGTCGGCATAGTTCTCGGGGTTGCGTTCAGCAGCGTCTTCGCCGCGGACCTCGGCGCGAGCTTCCTAGTCGTCTCTGCCATCCTCGGTGTCTCTGCTGTTGCCGTATATTTCATCCTTCGAGAACCGGTGCACATCACTCAAGCACGAAGAAGTCTGAAGGAAATGTATTCTAGCCTCACAAGCGATGTGGCGGCCATACTTCCGGTATGGTTCGCTCTCACGGTGGTACTCGGGTTCTACATCTTCTTGCCTAGGCTTGCCGCGAGGATGGGAAAGACCGATCTTTCCCAGGCTGCACTTCCCATCCTTCTCGGGCTGGCGCTGCTTGGCGCCGGAGCTCTCTTGTTCGGGCGGTTGTCCGACAAAATCGGCCGAACCAAGACAATGGCTGTTGGAGCCTTAGGTGAGATAGGGTTCCTTCTAGTTCTTCCAGAGGTTTTCGGGCCACTGATCAGCATTCCTCCCGGCACACCTTGGATCGACTCCTACAACATGGTCGGACCCATCATCATTGTTGCAGGGTCTCTGTTCTTTCTCGGGTCAGCACTGGTCCCCTCTATCCTGGCGTTCATCGGTGACAAGGCAGCCAAGGAATTTCGGGGCTCAGCTATGGGATTGTACAGTCTTATGCTAAGCGCAGGAATAGCCGCCGGCCTCGTACTGGCTGGAATAGCCGACGACCTAGGTGGTGTCCAGGCGGTCTTCTACTCTGCAGCCATTATTTTCTCAGGCCTGAGCCTGACTAGCGGATACCTCCTATACCGCAACAAGCAATTCGAGAACTCAGCTAGTTTCGTTAGCAAAGCTCCCAACGGTTCAGCCTAGGCTGTTCCCCGGCGGAATCTCGTAAGAGATAAGTCTCCTAGTTTCTAACTGCATTACGATCTTTCTTGACAGAGTATTCCGTCCACACTACTCGTGTGGCAAAGAAGTTCGAATGGTTTGGAATGACGGTAGTCAAACGTTATTTGACGAGGGACAAAGATAGCAGGGATCTTCGGGACGTTCATTCCAATCCGGAGTTTTACCATAAGGGCATCGATCTTATTCTCAATCTGCCCAACGTCCAGAAGAGGACAATCGATCTAAAGGTCGACTCATACATCGGGTCTGATCCATCGCGCAAGATACGAGGCTTATGCAATCCAGACAGTGGTTTCATTCTACTGGAAACAATCAGCCAACTCCAATATGATAGGTCAAGAAAGATTTCACCAAATGGTACTCTGCTCGTTAGCCAAAAGGCAGATGTCCCTGGTTGGTTCTTTACAAGCTCTGCCGATGAGGTCTATTACTACTTCCTGGCCCTGCTTAACACAGAAGATCAGCTAAACCCACTCTACGCGGAATACGTGGAACTTGCAAAGGGCAATCAACCAACTGATGAAGTTGAAAATCGTCTATTGCGAGAACTGCGCGTAGATAGGGACTTGTTAGTGAGTTTTTCCCTATCAGAAGCGAGAGCCTGGTATGATACCGCTCCTGAGACAGTGTTTCATGGATACGCTCCCGCTCCTAACCCGAGTTATCTTACCCTGAGTAAGCGAGTTAAGCGTGATCTATTCATATCAAACGGAATTGGGAAGAGCCATGGTTCTATCTACTCCTTGGTCAAACCGAAATCGGTTTCCCGGTAGTCCAAACGCGCAATCCTTTTCATCCAGTTACCACCATTTCTTACTGTACTTTAGCGGTGTTGTTTTTTCATCGAGGGCTGGCTTTCTGAATACGTATAGATGTTCGTGAGCGATCTTATAGAAATCGTAGCTATGTCCCCGCCATCTCTGGCGAGTTGTCATCGTCTTGTGTTGAAGCTTGATTATGTCCTCTTTGAGGATGAATCCCACGCTCAGAAACGCTTGCAAGACTCCCAGCGAGATAGGAATGTAATGTCTTCCCTTCCGCGTGTCTCCAATGAGAACTCCGCAGTATCGATTGTTTTTCAAAACTCGGTATGATTCTGCCGCAACTTTCCTCATCGCATCAATATAGTCAGGGAGCTTCAGGCGCGAGAGGTCGTCCAATATCCGTTTTCCACTGTATGATATTATTCCAGCGTAGGGTGGATGAGTGGCAATAAGGTCGATAGTCTCTTCACCGATCAAATCCAAATTTCGCGCGTCGCCAACATAGGTTCGAGTCTCTACGCGGCGCGGTCTATCAAGGGTGTTGTAGTCAAAACTCAACCTGTCTTGCGTCACCATGATGGCGTCTGGATTGACATCTACTCCGATTCCGTCGCGGCCTAAGAGTTTGCTCTCTACGAGAGTGGTTCCGCTTCCACACATCTGGTCAAGAACAAGCTCTCCAGGTTTGGAATATTTCGTGATCAAGTTTCGTGGTATGTAAGGGCTCCAATTTCCCCGATAATTTCCAGAATGGGTCGCCCAGTCGCCTCGACTAGGGAAGCTCCACACAGTGAATTCTTCTGACTTGTAATCCTTCGGAGGCGCGAATTCCTTGATTCGCCACGGTCTACCTATCTCTACGTCAACATTTTCTATTTTCACATGTTGCTTCTCAGTGACGAACCTACGGTAGTCCTCTTCGGTTACGAGCTGCATTCCCATCAGTTTTGGGGGATTCGCCATCTGTTGTACTTGCAAAATACCAGCCCTAGCCTATTTGTTGGGCTAGATTAAACTTGATCAGACCATAGGAGCGATACCGAGCTGCTCTTCACTGAATCGTTTTCTTGAGGCCGGGTATTACTTCTCCCGTGACCCACTGGACCCCAGCTCCAGACAGAACGTAGGACCCTTTCTCGGCAATCAGCTTGCCCTCACGTTTCAACTCGCTTGCTCGTGCCCTCACGACTGCGCCGCTGGTTGTTTTCCATGAGGATCCAAGGAGACTGCTTAGCTCGTCGTCTCCGAACGTCTTGGGATGGGTTGCGTAGAGTACGAGAGCGAGAGCTTCTTTTGCTGACAGGGAATCCGCTGGGACAGTGAGATAGGGTCGTCCCTCTCCGCTAAACTGTACTATTCCCTCTAGCAAGTCCGAGGGTTCAGAGGTTTCCTGGGCCTGGACCAGGTCCGGTTTTGTCGATGCAATTCCATCTTTGAGTCGAAAGCTCTCTACGAGGTTCTCGAATTTGTCTCGGACGTATTCGAAGTCTCCTTCAAGCTCGACTTCTTGGTCACGGGTCCTGATTCGGAACCTAAGCCGTTTCTCCTGGGACATGATTACACGTCTCAGCACGCATATAGCGGTCTATTTCGAGCTTTCCAATTCGAAGACTGAGATGGGTGAAACTAAAGCTGGCAGAATGTAGAAATTCCTACACCCATTTGCCGAGAATCTTCTTGCACTCTGGACAGAGTCCATGCCTTGAAACCACCGTAACATTGCCACATCTCGCGCACCTTCGAGGGCCACCTGCTTTATTCCGGCGAGGCTTGTAGAATTTCCCTCTGAATCCCGGCGGTTTCACTGTTTTTCGTCTTGTTCGAGACAATTCGCAAGCCCCTCATGTGACTCATTTTCTGGGGTGGGATCGGGCTCTAAGATTTTTCGCTGGCCTAGCTTATTTTCATCTTTCTTAGGAAGGCAGCCCAGCGGGCATCGGAGTAAAGGGCTCGCAACGTCAGATCCGATCTGATCGTGCAGAGTTCCGGATCGTGATTCTCGAAAGCTCGATCAAGCATCTCAAACGCCAAGTCGACGTTTCCCACGGCGCAATAGTATCTGGCGAAATCGACCGCGGTGATGTAGTCTCTCCCTGGTATCGTTGCAGTCTCTTGGAATATCCGTTTGGCCTTTTCGATATTGCCGGACCAGGCGTAGATCCAAGCCGTTCCCATCTTCAGTTTCTTGTGAAGAAGGGGTTGCATGGAGTCAACCTTCTCCAGTAGCTCTATCGCTTCTTGATACGAACCGCGCAGGACCGCTAGGAGTACTAGCCCTTCGAAGCCCCCGGGAAGGCTCGGGTCCAGCTCAAGTGCCCTCCTGATGTGTTTCTCGGCGAGGTCGAGATCTCCTAATGCCAAGTATGCGTCTCCCAGGTTAACGTTGATTACTGGTGAGAGAGGGTCTAGTTCCAGCGACTTTTGCGCCTCAGTGATTCCTTCTGGCACGCGTCCAAGCGTTGCTCGGAGGAGGATCGAGTACCATTGATGAGCTGTGGCGTAGTTCGGGTTGAGCTCAATCGCCTTCTGATATTCTCGTTCTGCCGCGGGCCAGTCCCAGTCTGCATCAGATTTTAGCAGCCCGAGTGACGCATGCGCTTCCGCCAGACTATCGTCTAGCTCCAGAGCTCTTGCGATTGCTCGCTTCGCTTTCGGATACCCCTCGCTCGCTGTCAGGTATGCGTTAATGACTAGCAGGGAGTAGCAGTCTGCAATCCCGATGTGAGGAAGAGGGAATGAGGGGTCTTTTTGGGCGGCGGCTCTGAAGTATTCTATCGCTTCAGCCATCGAGTCTTTCGTGCGCTTGTTCCAGAGAAATCTGCCCTTCAAGTAAAGTTCGTACGCTTCGATGTTCTTTGTTCCCTGTTTCTCAATGCTCCGCTTGTCTCCTGGCAAGAGCTCTACTTGCAGAGATTCTACGACGTTGTGCGCTATCTCTTTCTGGACCGCGAATACGTTCTCGACCTTTCTCTCGTAGTCCTGGGACCAAACATGTTCGTCGTTCTGAACATCGATCAGCTTGACGGTAATCCGGAGCTCGTTTGCGGCTTTTCTTACGCTCCCTTCTAGAATACTGCCAACGTTCAGCTCCTTCGCTATCTCTTCCACGCTTTTGGCAGTCTGCTTGTAGCGCATGATGGAGGTTCTCGATATCACCTTTAATCGATGTATCTTTGAGAGAGTTGAGATCAACTCCTCGGTCATGCCATCGGCAAAATACTCGTCCTTTGGATCAGGGCTAATATTTACAAAGGGTAGAATTGCAACTCGGTCCCTTCTTGTGGAGCGCTCGCCAACTCTCTCTTTCGCGGCATCGTCCTTCTGTTTAGGGCCCCTTAGCCATCGCTTGATTCCAAGGCCCTCTTCTACAGGTTTCAATGAACCAGCTTTCAAGATCATTCTCTTGGCTTTGACCATTTGGGCTTGATCCTGGATGTGCCCGGAAGTAGTAGAGGACGAGGCGGCCGCCATAGAGAAGCCTATGCTCCAGGAGGGCCTAAGAATACTGACTGAACTCAATCTTGGAGAGCTTTATGGTTATTAGGAATCGATGTTTTAGGCGGGTGATCATGAAGGCTAAGAGGGCTCGTGAAAATGTCGAGGACTACGAGCTGATTGGTTGGGGAAACAAGAGAGTTCGCCTTTCGAGTCTGTTTGGCGAGAAAGATGAGTTGATCCTAATCCACAACATGGGACGAGGATGCCCCTACTGTACGATGTGGGCCGATGGTTTCAACGGGGTGCTACCACACCTCGAGGATAGAGCGGCTTTTGCCGTCGTTTCTCCAGACCCTCCTTCGGTCCAGCAGAAGTTCGCGACTGGCCGAGGTTGGAGGTTCCAAATGTTCTCCAGCAAAGAAACCCCGTTCTCTACGGACATGGGCTACGAGAAGAGAAACGGAATGAAGGTCCCAGGAGTCTCGGTCTTCAAGCGCGACAAGAACGGCAAGATATTTCGCATCTCAAAGGATGTCTTCGGACCCGGCGATGATTACAATGTCGTCTGGCATTTCTTCGACCTCCTACCCGCGGTAGCAAGGGCTGGGAGCCACAGTTCACCTATCGATAGAAACGGTTCGATGTGTCCTGAGAATGGAAGGCTGACATCGGTTTAGCACGGCTAACGCTCGGGTCGATGAGAAAACTGGAACGGATATGGAAAGAAATATTGGAGGTTTGTAACTTCAGCAGTAATGCGCCGGTCGTATCTTCGTTAGCTGGCCTTAGAACTGGTCTCTGGTGACGGTTTGTTTGTGGGCGTTCGGGCCTTCCAGTGCGTGTACAACTGTCACCACAACTCTGACGGTCGGTATGAGAGCCATTGCGAGGAAGATGAGTGGGTACGCCCATGGCGTGTTTGCGAAGAAGCCGCTGACTAGTGTCTTGCTGACGGTGTAAAGGATGTACAGTGCCATGAGCTGGAAGATCCAAGCGAGAATGGGCGCGTATGCCCTGTAAGCCTTGTAAGTGTCTGAAACTGCGCTGGCCAGTTGGGTCCCATATTTCAACACGACCGCGGCAACTACCAGCCCGACTGTGAAGAGTGTAAGGCTCACGACACTGTACGATGTTCCCGGCACTGTTTGGGTGATTCCTGGGAAGCCCAGGATGATGCTCTGGACCACGATGAGGAC
Source organism: Candidatus Bathyarchaeota archaeon (assembly GCA_005881695.1). Classification (GTDB taxonomy): domain Archaea; phylum Thermoproteota; class Bathyarchaeia; order 40CM-2-53-6; family 40CM-2-53-6; genus 40CM-2-53-6. The sequence goes on from VBBT01000107.1 coordinate 7,933, forward strand.
GATGATTCCCGCGAGCAGTCGTATGAGTGACGGCATTAAGGGCCGAAAGTCGCCAAACGAGTCATGAGTATTGGTTGGCATCTCAAGACCACTTTTTCCAAGAATCAACTAGCCCCGCCGCTGATTAGCCGGTGGCGGAACCCTTCGCTGACTCTCCGCGTTACACTCGATGCTTAGCCATGTCCCTTTGTCCCTATAGTGAGAAGGAGATGATTGCCCGATGGCCGAACTGAAAGTCTACCTGTCTGGGGAACTTGACAAGAGATTCAGGATGCTGGCTATGGGCGTCTTTGGCTATGGTCGGGGTTCTCTAAGCGAAGCCGCTGTCGAAGCGCTCACGAAGTGGTGCGAGGAACATGAGGCTCACATGCCGGACCCGGAACCGAAGCAAGAGACTTCACGCTCGAACTCGGACCCTGTCGCACGCGCTGAGGAGCGACCCGGAGTCGTCTCGCCCGGAAAGGGAGAAAGCCGTAGCTCCACTCTTTCAATTAGCTAAAGGCCTATTCCCTGTCTTTTATCGTCTGAGACAGTCGAACCTGTTTCTCTGAAGGTTGGACGCGCACGCCTACTAAGATCGAGACATTGGATTTTTCATCCCGAAGAAAGTGGCGAGCTTGGCTTGCAAAGAACCACCGAATTGACAAGGAAATCTGGCTAGTCTATGACAAGATATTTTTCCAAACGCGGGCAATCTCATACAGAGATTTCATCAGCTACGCGGTCGAAGAAGCGATATGCTACGGCTGGATTGATAGTAGAGTCAAGCGAATCGGCGAAACAAAACTTGGAGTACGCTTTACCCCACGTAGGTCGAGAGGCAACTGGTCGAAGTACAACGGGGCTCGCGCGTTGAATCTACTTCACAAGGGCAAGATGACAAAGGCAGGCATAGATGCTCTCCCACCAGAATGGACAAACAAGAATGTGGACAGACACCAAACTCATAGAAGAGCGATCGCTGACTGTGTGGATGGAATTCTCGTGGAGAGCAGGAAGTTCCTAGTCGAGAAAAGGCGAGATGACGACGTTGCGGATCCGGGACTGATAGAGATCCCTGGCGGTCATGTGGACCCCGGCGAGACCTTGGAGGATGCTTTGAGAAGAGAGATGAAAGAAGAACTCGGAATCAACGTCGAGAAGGCTAGACTCGTGCAGAAGAGCTTGTACACAGCGACCAGTGGCGAGAGACAGAGAATTCACTATTTCCACGTGGAGAAGTGGAACGGTAGAATCCGGTCTACAGAGGCAGAACGGGTTTATTGGGATTCTGAGGTTTCCAATCTCAGCATTATCCCAGACAGAAGAGCCGTTCAGAAAATCTTGAGGGTCCAACACCACAGAAAATAGATAGGAGGGCCTCTGCGAAGCCGGCCAGTCGCAGGCAGCGAGTCCAGACCTGAGAGCCACCGTGAGGCTCTGGAGTTTACGGAGGACAGCTGTTTAGAGGGGGGTACTGGGGAACTCTAGTTTTGAGGCTCAGTTAGTTTATGAGGCCCGAGTCCCGAAAATCCTCTTTCCCGACGTTCCCAGGGCAGCCAATGGTTAGAGGAGTTACGATATCTGCGAAGCCAGGTAAGGGCCGAAATTCGGTACTACATAGATGCTCACAAGGCTCAGAGATTCAAGGTTAGCCTCTTCGAGCTAATGAGCCTGAACAGTTTTCCCAACCCCGTCAACCAGACGCTTTACTTCAACAATGAGGAACACGAAGTCCCCTTCACGTACTCGATCAGAGGAAGGAGATACGAGCAAAAGCCGTTCAAAGAATGGTTCAAGCTCAAGCTGAGCGACAAGTGGATTTTCGAAGTGAAGAACACCCGGTCAGAACACGGTCGCTTCATCAGGCACAAACGACGAAACGAGATGCTACCTCTTCGAGAAATCTTGTCGAGAGTAAAACGAATGGGCCAGCTCGGCCGTGTCCGAATTCCCCATAAACTCGGAATCTATGCGGCAGCCAGTTATTCTAGAAATCACTTTCTTGAAAGCGATCGAGGAGTGAGGGTCACGATGGACGAAGATGTCCGGTACTTCACTTTCGATGGGCTTGCAGGGACAATGCTTGGCGCCTCGAACCGGGCCATTGTGGAGTTAAAGATTCCACCGGGCAGAACAAGTTCTCCACTAGTCAGAAAAATCCACAGTCTGCTTAGGAAAGAGAACGCGGAACAGGGAATTTCCAAGAAGGCCACGATCTTCAATCTCATCGAGGACCGAGCAAGGAAATCAGGCGAAGCCTACAAAGAACCGAGCCACAACACAGAGATCAAAGCAAAAGTTGCGCTTGACGCAGAGGACCAGGACATTTTCCCCAGGATCAGGAGCGATCTAGCAAAAGGAAAAATCGAAGGCTTCAGACTCTCCGACTCTTACCCAAGTGTTATGGAGACTGGTAAGCTCTACCACTACGTTCAGATGCCCACGCACGAGTACGTCAGGTTCGAAACCAGTGGGCAGTCAAGGTCCGCGACGATCAAGGAGAACTTTCAGGTCGTAGAGGATCCCTACAGACTCGGTAACGTGATCAAGAGGCGAGAGATTGAGGAGCCTATTCAGCCAGATATGCTGAAGATGCCCTACAAGATTCTCACCAGGAGGAGGAAGTACTTCATGGTTGAACGGGATGGGGGGAGAAGGGAGTACGCGGTGATGATGGATAGGAGCACTCATCGAGGCCACGAACTCTACCAGCTGGAGGTTGAGGACGTTCTGAATTCTCCTTCTTCGAGGACAGAGACCCGGAGCATCAACGATGTGGCATCCATGGCTAATTATCTCATAGAAGAGTATTCACTGGAACCTACGACATTGACGAAAAATCAGTGGCTGATGAGTCTGCCGAACTAGGGTATCTTCAAGGTTTGGAGGCGATTCGCGAAACCGGATTCTCTCTGGAGACTTCGACGAATTTCCGATAGTTCTTATTCCGATTCTCGATCTCAATGTTCAGCGCTACTAGAATCTCCGCCGATCTTCTTAGCCCCTGAAGATACTCGATCATCACGTCATGGTCGCGTATTGTGCCAAGTAGGTCTTGCCACGATCGGAGGGTCGCTAGAGGTTTTGGAGGCCTTGAGAACTCTGACATTTCCAGAACATAACGAAGTTGTTTACAGTCTCTCCTTACGACGTGCAGTCCCTCCACTTTTGAAGGGTCCTCCCTTACTAGCGGGAGTTCGCTGGTGATCTTCGAGCCTAGTTTTCTCACGACTTTGTTGTATCTTCTCTGGAGTATGGGGTCGGAAAGGTCTCTCGGTTTTACACGGGGTCCTGGGTCTTTCTGAACGGACAAAGCTAGCTCTTTCGCTTGCTCGAGGTGGGACTTGCGTGATTTCCTCAAATCCTCTATGAGCCGTTCGTACGCGGGATTCTGCTTGTACTCTGACAGCTTCGAGAGAATAATATCTTGGTCTCTCACACTAGCGTTTACTTTCATCAACTTCTTGATACGAGCCATGGCTTTCTGTGCCTTGTTCTGGTTCCTCGTGGCCTTTGGAAGCAATGCGAAGGCTGACTGCAGTCGACGGGTCGCGGTCCGAAGCCTGTGAACGTTCTCGGCGTTTGGGTCTCTGAGGTAGGCCTTGACTCTCCGAGTCAGCGCTTTCGCGAATCTGGTGTACTCCTTCGCAAAAGACTCGCGGGTAATCAAGGGAAGGCTGGGTTCGAGAAGTGAGACTACTTAGGTTTTCTTCGGCGGCTACAGGGCGAGCTGAAGATTGAAAGCGCCTTCAAGGTCCTCGAGGTCTCTCAGGATATTCTTCATGAGCACCTTTGGGATGTGTTGCTTGCCTTGGACTATGTGAAGGCGGGGGACCCCGCGCTCAGAACTCATGGTTAGATCGATGTCCGTCTTCTGTTGGAGTTGAGCGAGTTGTATCAGGACTGAGATCTTCTTCACCATCTCCATGCTTTTCTTGTCAAGCAGGCGCTTGTAGCTAGTCTCTACCCAATCTGTCCTTCTCATCCCATTTGCTCTTGCAACAGACAGGGCCATAATGAGCTGGTCCACGTGTGACAGGACACTATCCGCCTCCAATACTATGTAGAAAAGGGTCTCGGGATTGTAGATGGGAAGGTCCGGCAAGACGTGATCGAGGGCTTCGGAAAGAATCGCGTACTCCCTCTTTGTCAGGTTTCTATGTGATAAGAGAGACTTGGCCAGTTTTTCTTGGGCGGAAGCTTTCACGTGCGCTTGTGCCCCTTCGCGCATCAGAACTCTGTCTACGAGTCCTTGGCGGTACGAGCTAGGGCTTTCGAGGAAACCTGAGAGCACCCCGTCCCTAAGACCATGGGTACTAACAATGAGTTTGCGGAAACCAATCTTCTCCATCAAGAGGTGAACTACTAGGGACCCGGCGATGATTGATTGGCTTCTCTCTTGACCTATGGCTGGATTCTTTCTGATTGCTCTTAGACTCATTCTGCGAAGGGCGCGGTGTACTGATTCCACGGCGTTCCTCTTCATCGAGTAATTGTGCAGCTTGTTGAGCGGGTACTTGCGACGCATCTGGTCATACCTGGCTAATGCGCGCACGGAGCCTCCGACCCCTACGAGGTCGAGGCTTTTCGAAGTTGGAAGATGTTTCTTCTCCGGCAGGAGTTCAAGTATCCGTTTTCTCATCCGTGCATAGTTTTTCTTTGTGTAAGACCCATTTGGTTTAGCGTAGAGGTCTGTTAGCCTTAATCCTCCTAGAGGGACTGAGAGGATTTTTCTGATAGTCGGCTCCGAGTAGATGACCATCTCAAGGCTTCCTCCTCCAAGGTCGAAGAACAAGCCGGCATGAACGCTGGTCGCGCTCTTCGCTCCTTCGAACGCGTATACCGCTTCTTCTTTTTCGGAGAGAACTTTGAACTTGAACCCAGTCTCCTGGTAGGCTTGTTTGAGGAACTCCTCTCGGTTCCCAGCCTCCCTAACGGCGCTGGTAGCGACAGGGAGGACGTAGCTTGATCGCTCAAGGTCAACAATCGCGCGGAACTGTTTCAGAGCTTTGAGAGTACGTCGGATGGGTTTGTCTCCGAGAAAGCCCGTTTGATCAAGCCCTTCTCCAACCTTCGCGAGGACCGAATGCTGTCCATACGCGACGAACGACTTGTCCCGCCTAACTTTGTAGTTCACCAGTTTTAGCGAGTTGTAGCCTAGGTCTATCACGGAGACTTTCAAACTTGGCTAGGCCCGCCCGTCGTTTACGTTTCACTTCGGCGGGTTCAAGGGTATTCGTCTTGGACTTATCAAGACATCTTAGCGATAATTTTCGGCGTGAGAAGCCAACGGAGTTCGCCGGAGATTCGAGGTGAAAACGATGTTATTCGGACTTTTGCGACCCCTCCCTTTTTCAGAACGATTTTGGCGCTCGTGGTCCCGATGATCTCTCCTATCATGGAAGTCAGGTAAGGTTCGTGGCCTACAAGGATTGGTCTGAGGTTTTGTTCGAGTCGTGCAAGTTTGCGATAGAGTCCTGTTTTGCTTCCGTCTGGTTTCAATTCGTCCCATTCTTCCAATGTCGGGATCTCGAGGATCTTGGCCGCAATTTCAGCGGTCTCTCGAGCTCTTCTCAACGGACTTGTATAGATCCGGTCGGTTTGCAATCCGATTGCCTTCAATGACTTTGCTATTTTCTGCATCTCGGTTCGGCCTTCTGGTGTTAGGGGTCGTTCGGAATCCTTCTCCACAACTGTCATTCGGTTCCCAGCCTCCCCATGCCTGAGTATGAAGAGGTCGATTTTCGCAGAGCCCGCCTTCTTTGATGGAGTCGGAACGGGCGTTAGTGAGGGTGCTCTCTTTATTTCGACCTCTTTTTTGTCCGAGAAGGCGCGCCGTTGTCTCCTTGCTCTCTTGGGCTCTGTCAACTGTCCCTATGGCAAGTTTCGGTGAGTCAGATAAAGTTCAGTAACCGCACCTTCTCCGTTCAAAACCATGAGTTGGACTAGGATGGTCAAGCTACCGCGGGCTCTCGGTTTCGGCCGGGAGATCGAATCGATCCTCCTCATACTGTCAGACCATCCTGAGGAAATTGTTAGAAAGATTGCTGATAAGAAAAGTGTCGGAGATTATCGTCTGGTTGGAGAGAAGACTAAGTTTCTTGCCGACACATACTTCGACACTCTCAACCACTTTCTTTCGCATCGCAAGTTGAATCTGAGAATACGGGCAGACAACCAGGATCGTTGGATCACCATGAAGACGCATCCTAGACGAACTCTGTGGGGTGGAATGGTCCGAGCTGAAATGGAGGTTCCCTGGTCACAGGAGATTGTTGAAAAAGTGGTTTCCGAGCTGAAAATCCCGCATCAGCCCCCTAGTTCTGCCGGCCAGATCAATCCTTCAGACCCGATTGAACTATTGAAGAGTAAAGGCCTTGTTCCTATCCAGCATAGAGAGACCCAACGGCAGGTACGAGATGTGACGTCCAGCCCTGAAGGGTCCCCCGTCCTAGCCGAACTAGACATTGACTCAGTGCTTTACGACTTCGACGATCAAAAGATACGCCTTTTCGAGGTCGAAGTGGAGAGTAAGTCCGAAAAAGGTCAGAACGTAGTCAAGAGCGTTACCAGGAGCCTGAAGGGAGAGTACGGCCATATCTTACGAAGCTGGCGTCACGGAAAACTCGCGACTGGAACGGGGATCGCTAAGCTGTTGAAATCGGGAGAGCTGAAACCTCTCATCGATGCTGAAAACCGGCTTCTACCGGCCGCCTACGACAGGCTCAACCGAATACTCTGACGCCCCGTATCGGACAAGATATGTCCAGGTAATCTTCTTAGCATCGAGGGCCCACGTCATAGTGGGGAGAGTATTGCTCCGCCCTAAGAGAGGCGAGGCTATCGCGTCCGTTCTCTTCGCTTTCACAGCCACCGGCTTAATCGCCCTCTTGTACAACCTTAACCCGTTCAATAGCTGGGCGCTCTTGGTCGGAGTCTGGGCGAGTTCGGAAGCACTCATGCTCTATCTCTTTCAGAACCAGCGTAGGAATGAAAAAAAATTCCAAAAGCGTCCAGTCAGCTTTCCCAACCCCGAAGGCGGCGGAATTCTCGGCGAATACGTGAACCGTCCTTGGCATAACGAGCTTGCCGAGCTTGGCCGACGATACCCGAGCAAGAAGGCGAAGAAAAAAAAGAAGGATTAGATGGTGGTCTCCCACGACACCAAGAGGATACTAGGTATCTCAAGCCTGGTGCTAATACTTGTCCTTCTTCTGGCGAGAGGCCTGCCCTTCCCTTTTCCCGGTTCACAACCATCAGCATCTCCCCGTATCCGGTACGCGCCGAGTCTAATCTTCCATGACAATGTTTCGTTCAACGGTCCGGCTCCAACTTTCAATTTGACCCTGATTCACTCCCACTCTTACATGTGGACGTTCAACGTCACGGCCGGTTCTGTTAAGATCAATTTGACTGACCCTAAGACTGGCAATGTCTTTTGGACGGTCGGACCTCGTTCACTAGGGCAATGGCACCTGAATGGTACTGGTTCTGTTAGTTTCAACTGGACGGCCCCGGCCTCGACATACTATTCAATGGTTCTCGAAAACCTGAACATCACCCGATCCCCGTGGTCATCGACTTGGTTCGTGGGCGGCTCTCTATATTTTTCGTGCGACATGCATGTGTGGGACCTGGATACCCCCGAGGTCCACTTCTTATGATCTGGTGACCTGCGCGTGGACTCCGACGAGCGAATAGCTCTATTAGGCTCATTAGCCACTATGAACTTTGGTCGAAGCGTTTGAGCGAGGGTCTTTCCGTCGACCGAGTAATGGATGTTCTAAGGAACTGCTACGATCCCGAGATACCCGTCAACATTGTTGATCTCGGTCTGGTCTACGGTGTCGCCATAGACAACGACACGGTGAAGGTTCGAATGACTCTTACAGCCGTGGGCTGCCCAGCCAGTGCCTACCTGAGTCATCAGGTCAAGGAACTGATCGAGAAGATACCAGGGGTCAAGAATGCCGACGTCGACATCGTCTGGGACCCGCCTTGGACCCCTGACAAGATGAGTGCTGCCGCGCGAGAACGTCTCCAGCAGAACCAAGAACCGGTCACTATCGAGTTCGACCCTGCCAGTTTTAAGCCTAGGAAGAAGGGGCACATCGCCAAGAACCCTGATGGGACAATTGTCCTAATCAACGAGGCGAACTCGCGTTACCTTGGGAACGAAGACATCGCCAGCCTCTGGGAGAAGAGCGATGGAAGCAAGACAATCGACGAGTTAACATCAGAACTCGCGGTGGAGAAGAAAGTCTCACCCACTGAAATTCGGATGCAGATACTAGAAGTCGTTACTCAGCTAGTCGCAATCGGATTGATCGCGCCTGAGGACGCGATGGTTCTCCCTCTTCATCCCTAGATAGTATAGCTAGGCCATATCTGTCCCTTACAATCCCATCAGCTTCATCAGGCATTGTAAGATTGCCTAGCCGAACTCTATGACGCCAATTACTCTTTCAAGAACTACGAGAAAGAAACAGCAAAACTTCACCAATTAATCCAAGAACACAAACGCTCCCCCGGTAACGATCTGCTCGACGTCGCATGCGGGACCGGCGGCCACATCACATACCTGAAAAGAAACTATTCGGTTGAGGGCCTGGATATTAGTGAGCCAATGCTGAGACTCGCTAAGAAGAAACACCCGGATGTCGTCTTCCACCGTGGTGAGATGACTAGCTTCAAGCTAGGGAAACAATTCGATGCGGTCACCTGCCTGTTTAGCGCCATTGGCCACGTGAAAACAAAGCGCAGATTGGATCTCGCTGTTCGATGCGTGGCCCGCCACCTCAAGCCGGGCGGGGTATTAGTCGTGGAGCCCTGGCCCATGCCCAAACAGTGGCAAGTCGGGCGGATAGGGGCCAACTTTGTGGATCAGCCCAACCTCAGGGTTGCACGGTTCAGCATTAGCAAAGCTCGGGGGAACCTATCGGTTCAAGACCTCCACCATCTGGTGGCCACATCTAATGGCATCGAACATTTTGTGGAAAGGTTGGAAATGGGGCTTTTTACCCAAGACGAATATCTCGACGCGTTCAGATCAGCACGACTTGAGGTCGAATTTGACTCGGAGGGGTTGATGGGGCGAGGACTCTACTTGGCAACCAGCGCGCTCGCACCCGTAGTTTAGCTCTCTCTTTGTAGCTTCGCTATTCTCTGATTGAGACTAGGAGCGAATCCATACCCTCGGATTCGTCTTTGAGTATTCGCTTCTTGCGCAAGGTTGCGGATCCTCGTAAGGGATTGGAGCATGGAGTCCTTGCCAACAATTCTCGCCGCTTCTCGATCCGCTTTGAGCCGGCCACCTTGGGACCACTGGTTCAGATAGGGCATCATCAACACAAGCGTCGCGGTAAACACCGAACCGATCAGAGTGATTTCCAAGAGGCCATTAGATCTTCCCGGACCTAGTATCCCGATGAGGACCAGTGTCAAGGCGACTGCTCCAGCGAGCGGGAGCGCAATCATAGGTAACGCGGCCCAATTCTGTCGTCGGATAATAGTGTACTGGAAGATTATCGATGAAGCGACTAATGGTCTCCACTCCTCGGGAGTAAGCCTTCCCACCATTTGTGTCGGTAAAATTATCTCTCCATACAGCACGATCACAAAATCCGCAGGCAATCCATCAGTTGACGAAACGGCGTCGGGCTCTGGTTTCTGGATTCCAATCTGTTTGAACAGGCTTCCCGCGTCTTCTAGAATCCTGCCTACATCTGGGCCGTGAAGCTCGGTCTTCTCGCTGAACATGCCGTTTCCTAGAGGGTTATTCCCATCTGTACCTCGTCGTGGTAGCGCTCGTCGTCGCCGTAGAAAGTGTCCCGTGCAGTTCCTTCTTTCTTGAAGCCGACCTTCTCGTAGACCTTGATCGCTCTGTGATTATCGGCGACTACAGTTAGTCCGAATCGATGGAGTCCCTGGTCTTTTGCCAGCTCGATTGCTCTCATCATCATCGCGGTTCCGAGGCCAGCATTCTGGAAGTCTTGGTGGATATAGATGAAGAGTTCCGCGACGCCCTTGCGTCGGTCAAATGGGAATTGGAATACCTGCAAGTGTCCAACCACTGTTTCTTCTAATCGTGCGATCAGAATGATGCTGTTCGTAGGGTTGGATGTCCAGCGCTCGATCCGGGCGCGGTCGTAGGGAGGAAGGCCCCACTTGATGGCCTCCGGTGATAGACTAGCATACATTCAGACAAGGGCCTCCTTATGTTCGGGTCGGTATGTTTCGAGTCTTACCGCTCTTCCGCCTTTCAACTCGACAAGGTTGTCGGACACCCGTGTAGTTGACGATTCCACTAAGGCCTTCTATCGGTGAGAGTAACGGCGGTCTGCTTTGGTCGAAGATGCCGGCTTAGCTGACGGGTGCCTCGGCCCGCATTGGCTGTTTCACGGTTTCCGATATGGAAATCTCCAAGCCGTCCGGGTCAAGGCACACAGCTAGTTTGATTCCCTCCTCTTCCCGCATCTTTGGTTCCATAACGAATCTCACGTTTCTCGCCTTGAGGTCGCGGTATGTCTTGTTAAGATCAGTCACGTTGAATCCTATTGTTGATGTTCCTGCGATAATCTCTCTCTGCGCGGGCGTCGAGGCAGTGCGGGGCTTTGATATGTGAAGCGCGAGAGTAGTAGCACCTGTCTGGAACTCAGTCCACTCATTCGTCTTGTACTTGAGAGGCATACCGAGGATGTTCTTGTAGAATTCCACTGATTGCTCCATGTTCGATACTCCGATCATAACATAGTCAATCTGTTTGAACATACAGGTCGCTGTTCGTAGAGGCTGGTTACGAGGTAAAAGAGTTCCTATCGCTGACAAGAAGTCCTGTCACCATCCAATGCATGGTTTATCCGGGTCGTCACAGCCGCCGCTCTCCGCAGGTCTAGCATTGCCGGTCTTGACGATGCGATTACGCATCGCGCTTGCATTCCTCTCGATCTACACAATCTGGGGGTCTACCTACTTGGCGATTCGTTTTGCTATCGAAACATTTCCGCCGTTTCTGATGGCCGCAATTCGTTTTCTGATTGCCGGGGGAGTACTCTACGCCTGGATGCTTCTTAGAGGCGCCCCGCGTCCAACACGGGCTAACTGGAAGTCCGCAACGATCATCGGGGGATTACTGTTGCTCGGAGGCAACGGTGGGGTGACGAAGGCCGAACTGGTGATTCCCTCCAGCTTGGCTGCGGTATTGATCACAATCGTTCCAATCTGGATGGCTCTTTTGGAGCTGTTGCGAAAGGACCGCGTTGTCCCAACTCTACATGTCGTTATCGGCCTGGTCGTGGGGTTCGGAGGAGTTATTCTGCTGGTAGGACCTGGCGAGCTCGGTGGTAGTGGTGGATTGAACCCTCTCTGGGCTGGAGTCTTGATATTCGCCGCGCTCTCATGGGCAATCGGTTCAGTCTATTCTAGAAACGCACCTCTCCCAAAGACGCCGTTGCTAGGTAGTGGAATGGAGATGTTAGCCGGTGGAGCCCTCCTATTCGTGGCGTCATTAGTCTTTCGAGAATGGGCTGGTTTTCAGCCCGGTAACGTATCGTTTCTATCTCTTGTCTCGTTCATCTATCTGATAGTATTCGGTTCCCTGATAGGCTTCTCATCCTATGTCTGGCTCCTAACAAAGACGACGACTGCGAGAGTCTCCACTTACGCGTACGTCAACCCAGTCGTGGCCGTCTTTCTCGGCTATTTCCTTGCCGCCGAGCAGTTGACTCTTCGGACCCTCCTAGCTTCCTCGGTCATAGTCATCGCAGTAGTTGTGATTACCACCTTCAAGTCGAGACAGACTGTTCCAGACGACGACGAGTCGAAGGGCTGATTCTCTATTTTTCCAAAAAGTCCTCAAAGACGGCTCTTATACTTTCACAGCGGTCCATGATTTAGATATGAGCCGGGCGCTGAAGGTTGAAGTTCGAGAGCTATCACCGGAACTGCTTGACGACTACTTCAGGTTCTTTGACCGGGACGCCTTCACCGATTTTCCCGAGTGGTCCGGGTGCTACTGCGGATTCTACGACACGCCCGGAGATAGTTGGGACTCTACCGCCAAAGCTGGGCCTGCTCATCGAGAAGCTCGGGTCGAACGAATCAGATCAGGCAGAGCCCACGGTTTGCTAGCCATAGCAGATGGAAGAGTGGTTGGTTGGTGCAACGCACAGCCACGGTCTAACTTCGTAAATATGCGGAGGTATGCTACCGTCGTAGACGATCCCTCCGAGCCAGTTGGCTCGATCATGTGCTTCCTTGTAGCCCCCGGACATCGAGCAAAGGGTGTAGGCACCGCACTTCTGAATGCTGCTTGCGACAAGTTCCGCCGAGACAAGTTACGCGTCGCTGAGGGTTATCCCACAACAAATCCGGTCAAGAGGGCCTGGGAGACTCCGTGGGCCGAAGAGAACTACAAGGGATCCTTGAGCATGTATCTCAAAGCCGGCTTCAAGGTCCATCGCCAGCTAGAACGTTTCGCAATTGTGAGAAAGCAGCTCTGAGTCCTACAGTTCTCTGGCCATAACGATACTGTCGATGAATTTCCCGTTTCTCAGCATCTTCTTCGGTATCCTGCCGGCTTCCCTGAAGCCAGTCCTCTCGTACACGTGGATCGCACGTGGGTTGTTTGCGAAGACTTCTAATTCGATCGTTTTCAGTCCTGCTTTCCGAGACTCCTTGATCAGGGTGCGCATCATCTCCAAGCCTATTCCCCGATCCCTATGTTTCTTTGAGATGGCTATTCCAAGGTATCCGTGATGTTTTGTGTCTTCGTAGGACCCTCGCGTTACTGAGCTGTTTCCTGCTAATCTTCCACCCAGTTCCGCGACAACGCCCACGATGCTCCCTCTTTCTATTCCAGTAAGCTGGTTGGCGAGCCACTTCGCCTCTTCCTCCCGTGTCTGTTTTCTGTCAGCTATAATTCCGAGGTTCGGCTCAGTATTCTTCTCACCGACCAGATCGTTGATGAAAGCTACACAATCGTCGAGGTCTTCCCACCTCAACGCTCGCAGAGTCACGCTCTCACCGTTGGACGATTTGAAACGTCGGTAGATTCTGCCCGTTTTCATCCTCGGTTTGGACGCTTGTCTATTCCACCTTCCAGGTTGATCCCTTGATAGGCTGGTGGACCTTGCACAGGTCTTTGATGAAGAGTTCGTAGAGGTGCGGCTGCTCCGTATGGATCGGGACAAGTGTCTTGGGACTGATCTTGGCGATTGTCTCTCGCAGTTCCGTGGGCATCATGTGTCCCGAGCTGTGAATCTGATACATCGGCAGTCCGAAATGGTTGAGCCAGTTCACGAAGCGATCATGGTCAATTTCCATCTCCTCGTTGAACGGTTCCGAGCTACTGTTGATGAACGCTCCGCCTGCATCAGGCTTGATGTCCAAGACCTCGTTCATATCATAGGAGCTGGCAGCTAGAATGAACTTTCCCTGCGCTTCCTTAACATCCTTCGATGTCCTCACCGTGCTAGTCTTCATGACTTCTTTTTCCCAGTTGTAGTAGGTCTTCTTCGATCGCTGGTAGACAACGACGCTGGGGTCGTGAGAGATATCTGGAATAGCCAGGTGCTTGTCTCTGACCAGTGCTTGCAGCAGATGAGCTTGCCTCAACGAGACCGCTAGGACCCTGTTGTTCTTCTTGGCAATCTCGTAAAACGTTCTCAATCTATCCACGTCTGCGGTCGAAAAATTTGCGAGAACCAGCCCGTTCGTTTTCCGAACCACATGATCAACTTTGTCAACCACTTCTGCTTCAGACTGCAAGTCACCACGGACCAGGTTTGTACCTTCGCAAAGAAAAAGCTCTGGATTCGACTTCTCCGCTTTCTCCGAAAAATCCTGTGTCAGGTCGGACCTCGGCCCGTGAGCTCTGAAATCGCCGCTGTACGCCAGGGTCCCTATCGAAGTGTGAAGTACGAACCCGTAGGATCCGGGCATGCTATGGTCTACATGAACCGGCTCCACCTCTATCCCTCCCATTTTCATCCGGTCCCCAGTTCGGAAAGTCTTGAACTGGATTCCATCAAGATCGTTCTCGAAACCTCCCGGACGAGCTGTCGAGAGGGCCTCTAGAATCATCTTCGTGGTCTCGCCGCAGTAAACCGGTATCTGGCGGTTGAGGAGGGAGACAGACATTGAATGGTCGATGTGGGCGTGGCTAAGGAACACAGCATCCGCAGGCACTTCCCCTTCTCCCTTGTAGAGACCAGCGACGTCGGGGATGATTCCGAGACTGATTAGCCCGCTTTCGTTTCTGGGCGACAGGAAGGGTTCGGAGAAGAATCGTCCCCTTTCTCCAAGGCTCATGCCGAAATCAAGCATGATTCTTGAGTCTCCGTCACGAACGAGGATCATGTTTCCTCCGATTTCGCCGGCCCCGCCGTAGAAAGTGATCTCGACCATGAACGTACTATCCTCGGGCTACTTCCTATTCTTCTGATTATAGAGCTTCAGACGTTTCTTCGAGGATGGGCTTGGACCTGGAGGAGATAACGGGGTCCGCTCTTCGAATCCTTCCGAATCGTAACCCTGTCCCCCGACCTCAACGCCTTGACCCTGATGAAAAAATGTGAGTGGGGAAGCTCGGGTCCTCTGCAAGAACAGGGGTAGGACTCGACCATGGCTCTTCGCGAACGGCCGTTCTGTAACATCTGAAATCTTCGGCCCAACGCTGGGAAGAAGGAGAGCCGGTCTTTCAGGACAATCACGTAACCACCCTGTTCCTCCTCTGAGGTGATCTTTTTCGAGTAGACGTCCTTCATCCTCATTTTGTTAGACCCTTCCACGAACGGTTACCTGAGATGATGATTCCGTTCAGAAGAAACTTTCTCTCCTCGCGAGTTCACTTTCAAGTGTCCCGCCAGATAGCTTTTCAACCCCCAGCCTGATACAACGTGATTGATCTGGCATCTTGGTCGATCTGATTGGATGGGTAATCGGGTTTTTCTCTGCCCACCCTTCCGGTCTAGTCGCCACACTTCTATTCGTCTTTGTTGTTAGTATTCTTGGTAATCTCATTCCCTTCTTTCCAACACCCTACCTGGTAGTGGTAATCGGGGTCGTTCTGGATGAAAGCTATCTGGGAATCATTCAGATCGCGGCCATCGCGGCCCTTGGAGCGGCTACCGGAAAACTTGTCAGCTATGCTCTCGGATATGGGGCTCGACGAGCGATTCGTAAACAGGAGAGATTTGACTCTCTTCGAAAACTCTTGGGCGGAAGTACTTTCCTAGTCGGAGTCCTCTTCGCAGCCTCCCCACTTGTTGACGCGGCTTTCATTCCCATGGGAATTATTCGATACAGCCCCCTGAAATCTTACCTAGCTCTCTATACTGGAAAATTCGTCTGGATTCTGTCTGTCCTCTACGTCGCGAGGCAATTGAGGCAACCCGTCGACCAGTTCTTCGGAGAAAACGTCTACGCATCGATCGTGTCAGCAGCACTAGTCATCTCCACCGCGTACCTCATCATCAGAGTTGATTGGGAGAGAAGGCTATTGGGACACAAGGATAGTCTTCGAAGCAGACTGCTAGGGAGGCTTCGAAACTTCTTGTCGAGAGGGCAAAGAAACGATGGACAAAGACCCTCGCAACAAGACCCGGCCACATAGGAACCCGAAGTGCATGGTTTTTCGCAAGGCAATTTAAGCGGGACCACCGCTCGAATCTCGGGAAATGCCTCTGGGCACTGCTACCAAGCCTGATCGCCTCCGCAATGTATTGCAGGCCTTAGACATTGATGAGGCCAAGGGAATAATCACAGCCTACAACGAACGATTCCTCTTCATCCCCGTCGCTTTGATTCACTCTATCGAGGACCGGTTGACTGAGAGTTTCGGACCTATCACCGCCACTAGCTTCCAGTACAGTATCGGAAAGCAAGGTGGGGCACAATACATGAGCATGGCGAAAAAAATCCGGCCTGGATATTAAGAGTCAAGGTGATATCCAGAAGATTGCCGAGCGCCTAGGTACGCTCGGCGGATGGGGAAAACTCACGATTGTCGATGTTGATCTCGCCAAAAAGATGGCTAGAATACGCTGGACAAACGGGGTCTCCGTAAGAAACAGAAAAGGCAAGACTCCAGTATGCCATTTCGGCCGCGGGATTCTCACCGGCGCAATGGAGCAGACGTTCGGCAGAAAATGCGAGTCCCTCGAAGTCTCCTGTCAAGGCAAAGGGGATCGGGTCTGCGAGGCGATAATCGGTGAACCCGCCGAGATTACTCGAATTGCAGAACAGTCGAAGAGAGTGTCCGATTAGTGGTTCGAGTTCGAAACCGAAGATCTAAGCAGTTTGTCTATTCCGTAGAAGGACTGGTCGCGATACTTTTCGCCCTGATCAGTAATTTTATACACTCTCCTGCTTCTTCGTGTTGGCGACATCCATTCGCCCGCGACGAGCCGGCGTTCCTCTAGCTCGTATAGTAGCGGGTAGAGTGTGCCTGCGCCGATATGGGCGCCGGTCTTAGTCTTCAGTTCTCGCATGATCTCGTATCCGTGCTTTCCGCCGTTGTCAAGGAGTGATAGCACAAAGAGGTCTAGAAAGCTCTTCACCATTCGCTCGTTGACGGCTCTGGTCATACTTTCACAGGGAACTATCGAAGTACGATATTATCGAGTTTCAATATAAGCACCCCTCTTAAGAGGCTATCGCGCACAGGCTCTCGGTTGGACAGAAGTTGAGCCGCGAGACCGCCTTTCAGGGGTTGCAGTGCATCGGATGCCACTCCTCCTATTCGAAAGGCGAAATCCTCCAGAAGTGCCCAAAGTGCGGTGGGCTTCTGGATACAATAATCAATCCAGAGATTCTCAGCGGGAAGTCGAAAGACGATATCGACCGTACTCGATCCATGTGGAAATTCAGAGACTTCCTTCCAGTTGATCCGACGGACAAGATTGTCTCTGCTGGAGAGGGAGATACTCCTCTCAGAAGGCTGAGCTCCTTTCAAGGAAACGTGTGGGTAAAAGATGAAACGAAAAACCCGACAGGGACGTTCAAGGACAGGGGCGCTTCGTGTGCAATCACAGCTCTAACTCAAACTCAATTAGGCATCAAGGATCTCGTCCTATCATCTGAAGGCAACGCAGGATGCTCGTTCGCCCTCTACTCGCACATTGCAGATCTACGTTGCCAAGTGTTTCTGCCCCGGCAGGCGAATCCGGCAAAGGTCGAACTTTCCCGGAAACTAGGAGCAAAGGTTACCCTAGTTGACGGTACGATCGCAGACGCCGGACGCAGAGCGGAAGCTGTTGCAAAAGGGGAGGGGAGCTACAATGCCTCGACTTTCGTCACACCCTACCGTCATGACGGTAAAGGAACTATGGCCCTGGAGATGTGTGAACAGCTTGATTGGAGAGTTCCAGACTACGTTGTATACCCTGTTGGGGGTGGAGTCGGTCTCGTTGGGATGTGGAAGATGTTCTCTATTCTGGAAAAAATAGGATGGGTCAAAAAGAGACCCCGTTTCGCCGCGGTCCAGCCTGCCGGCTGCGCGCCAGTGGTCAAGGCCTACAATTCCAAGAAAGATGACGTGGACGAATGGAATAATCCCGAAACGATCGCCTTCGGTCTAAGAATACCTAAGCCACTTGCGGGAAAGTGGATTCTTCGCTGCCTCAGAGAATCAGACAGCATAGCTTTGTCCGTCACAGACAAGGAGATCCGCAAGTCCATGGGTCAAGCTCTCAAGGATGAAGGTCTGCTCCTCGAGCCCTCCAGTGCTTCAACAATCGCTGCACTACCCTATCTCTACGGGGAGAAGATGATCGATAAGTCAGAAGAAGTCGTTCTCATAGCGACTGGGTCCGGGCTCAAGACTCTAGAACAGTTCTAGGGTCTTAATTCTCTAGCGCGGGGCTCCCTCATGAACTGTTTTTCGGCTTGGCATGGGCGACCCGGGCTCTGGGCCGAGCTAATCTGTCCCGGTCAGGGCTATCCTGAATTATTTGACCAGTGCTGACAGTCTATCTGTTATGGTTCGCATTTTGTCGGAGTAGGATTCAAGTTTCGATTTGTCGGTTTTGTTCATGTCTTCAAAGTAGGAGACGTAGCCGCTGATCTCGTTCAGCATATCGTCGATCGACCGGGGACCGGCGAAATGGGACCCGAATGGCCACTCGTCTTCATCTCTCGTCTTCGCGGTGAGTTCGTACTTGCCATCCTCTCCTTTCTTGACGAGACCGTCTTTCACCATTTCCTCAAGCATCGGGTACACTGAACCTGGTGAAGGTCTCCACCATCCCTGTGTCATGTTCTCTATTGCGTCCATTATCTCCATCCCGTTCTTTGGGGAGCGTCCCAGGATCGTGAGAATCAATGGCCTGAGCCCGCGTTTGCGGAAGTGTCCAAATCCACGAAACATTCGATATCGCTTTTCCGATATTGGATATCCGATATCAGCATATAAGGATTCCCCACCCTAACCATGCAACCCGCAGGAATCAACGAATCTACGGGGAAATCGTCCGTTTCCAGCCCTGATCCGCGATCTGGGACCTCCCTAAAGACTCTCCCGAGATTCGTTCGAGATTGTCGCGATCTTTCCAATGCCATCCCAGCCTGGATTGCGCCCTGATCGCTTGGACTCGCCCGGTATCCACCCCAAACAGGAAATGGTTTTTGGAAAATAGGGGGTCTTAGCGACTGCATCTCGCGAGACAGAAGAGCGGTTCCGGAAAATCACGCTTATGTCCGAGTCGAGACACAACTATTCTTGCAGATTTGACGGTCCAGATCGACGATGCGGGCGTCGGCGACCTCCTCCACGGAGTCATAGTCGGAGCGCACCGGAAAGAAACTGGCGAGTTTCACTACGATATCATACCCGTTTCATTTTTCCAGAGCCCGAGTTTTGGGCGGAAGATGTACCAGAAAAAAGCCACAGAGCTCGCGCTCCAGCTCCTCTACCAGATGAAACTAGGCGAGAATGAGGACATCGAGATATGCAGTAGCTTCCTCTTCGACGAGACCAGACCCCATCTAGCCGAGAAATATGGAAAAACAAGGGTCAAGACCGCCGTGATTACGGGAGATGCCCAGAATAACGTGGAGACAGCCTACCTGGACGAGATCAGGAATCTGGGCTACGAGCCGATTCCTGAACGGGACGACAAGCGTGCGAGGAGCTTCTTTCACATGCTCAGATGGGTCAAGAATAACCCTGAACGGCTCAGATACGCAAAGACAGGCTGGCCGCGACTCAGGAGATACATCAACCTGCCAAGAAAGAAATAAGTCGCGTCCCTGGTCATCCCGCTTGCTATGAGCTTACTGGATATGATCACTGGCGAGATGCTTCTTGTTCCTGGTGTCGAGATGAAGGACCATGGAGATGAAGAGGTCGAGCTGCATGTCCGTGGCAAATCTTTCGCGCACATACACAGCCCCGACCGGATAGAGCTCCGGTTGCCACCCGACCTCAAAGAGGTCATGATCAGCCAAGGAACGGTTTCCCGATCCCCCGAGGTTCACGACCGAGAAGGATGGGTCATCCTCAAGCTCGGACCTAGACCGGATCTCCGCCGCATAATGAGGATTCTGCAACAGTCCTACCAGTTTGCCTCCTCCACAATCTAGCCGGATGCGAGGAAGCGCCCTCTCAACGCTTATACTGTAACCAATGTCAGGCGAAATCATGCCGCTTGATCGTGGAAAGGTCTTCGCCCACATCGACAAGAACCTCCCACAACACATAGCCAAACTCCAGGAGCTCGTCCGCCAACCCTCCATCTCCCCGGAGAACAAGGGAGTGAGAGATTGCGCCAGCCTCATCCTCAGCTATCTCACGAGTCTCGGTGCCAAAGCAAGCCTGGAGGAGACCAGCGGAAACCCAGTAGTCTACGGCAATTACGACGCAGGAGCAGACAGGACAATCGTTGTCTACATGATGTACGATACCATGCCAGTCGACGAGCCCGGCTGGCGCGTAGACCCGCTAGCGGGAACGCTGACGGATGTTCCACCGTTCGGTCGATGCCTTGTTGCAAGAGGCGCGTTCAACACGAAGGGAGAACTGCGCGGGTTCCTGAATGCCTGCGAGTCGATCAAAGCCACAAAGCAAAAGTTCCCTGTCAATCTTCTATTCATTGTTGAGGGAGAGGAAGAACTCGGAAGCCGCCACCTCCCCGAGTTCATTTCGAAACACGAAAAAGAGCTACAAGCAGCCAAGGCAGTCTTCTTTCCGTTCTGCTCACAAGACAGGACCGGAAAAGTGGTAATGTACCTCGGCGTCAAGGGGATCGTATACTTCGAACTCGAACTCGACGGAGCCACCTGGGGAAAAGGTCCCAAGGAGTTTGGAATACATGGAAGCAACAAGAGCTGGGTAGACAGCCCGGTCTGGAGAATGATCCAGGCACTATCCACGATGACCGGTCCTGATGGCAACAAGGTGACCATCCAGGACTTTTACCGTCACGCCCAGGTTCCTAACAAGGAAGACCGCGAGCTCCTACCGAAGCTCGAGAAGACCTTCAATGATGCCTCCGTCAAGGAGGAGATGAAGGTCGACAGGTTCATCGGCGACACCCATGGTATTGAAGCGTTGAAGAAGTATCTTTTTGATCCCACCCTCAACATCAACGGCATATCAGCCGGCTACACGGGACCGGAGACAAAGACTCTGCTCCCGCACAAGATTACGGTCAAGATGGATGTTCGCCTGGTTCCGAACATGAGGAAAGACGACGTAATGCCGATGATCAGAAACCATCTAGACCAGTATGGCTTCAAGGATATCCAGATACGCGTAATGGAATCGGGATACGGATCGTCGCGGACAAGCTATCAGAGCCCGCCTGCCCAAGCCGTTATCAAGTCCTACAAGGAGCTGGGAAAAGATCCGGAGCTATGGCCTACGATCGCGGGCAGCGCGCCCTTTGCAATGTTCAACAGAAAACCCCTCAACCTCCCGGTGGTGATAGGAGGGCTCGGCCACGGAGCCCTGGCGCACTCGCCGAACGAGTATATCGTCATAGACGAACATGGGCCGACGGGTGGTTTGGCTTCGATGGAGAAATCCTTCGTTACTATTCTGGACAATTTTGGCAAGATGGCTAGCTAGCACATTCGTATCGTTCTTGCCAGAAGACTGCTTCCCGGGCTAATGTTTGCTCTTGAAAGGGTTGCTTATTTTTCGGCTCGAACCCGTACGCTTTCTGGACCTGTTCGTCTTTTTCTGTCGAGTCCTAATACGAAAAGTCCTTGACTGACGCGGCAACCCTATTCAATATGGTCCGCCGTTGCGACTGGTATATCTACGTTGGATCTTGGTTCTGATCTGCCGGAGTTTGTACTTAGGCTAACTGCGGAGCTTGTTGATCTAATGTTGGTTTCGCTGCTGGATCTGGACCTGTTTTCGGTTCCTTCCAGGTTGAGCCGCAGACGTGACAGTTGTGAACTCTGAAGTCGTCTCGGTCGTCCCAACCAGCATAGATGCAGGGCCCGATTTGCCCACAGACAGGACAGATGTGCCTGTCTCCTTGAACAGCCATCAGGCCGTATACTTGTCTTCCAGCTATTTGAACAAGGAGGTCAAAGTCTCATTAGATCCCAATTCCCTACTTTGTTATCAATATCATCGGTAACCTTCTTAGCTTGAGAGATAACTGGGTGAGGAGACGAACTTGGAACTAGGACCAGAAGCCGAAGAAGAAGAAATCGATGTAATATGGGACGAGAACGGGACAGCAAGGTACAGACTACTCAAGGACCATAGAATCGTTGACTTCGATGGCCAAAACGTCGCTTGGATGGACGACGACGGATTCATCTACGATTACAATGGACACTACAAGGCCTTCTACGAGAACGGTATTCTGCGAGATCCGGAGGGCGCCGTCATCGGACAAGGTCAAGACCCAGCAGGACCCAAACCTGTTCTCCCCAACAAGGGCCTGATTCCCGAAGCGACTAGGCCAGAGAAACCTCCTACGAAGCCCAAAGTGAAAAAGGACAAGGATTCCCCGAAGAAACCGGAAGCTTCACCTCTCTGGTCCAAGAAGATGCTCGAAGAACTATAGGGCATCAGTAGGAAGAGTGGAGTCTGGCCTGCTAGGAGCCTAGATCTGGCCCCTACCTGTCCGTCCGGAGAGGTCATATTCAGGAGAAATCCGGAATTTCTCCAAGCTGTTTGGAACTGAAAGGAATCGCTTCGGGTCTCTACACAAATTGACCCTGTACTATCTTCCAATCGCTATCTTCGTAGCGGTCTACGTGCTGATAATTCTGCGAAACCTCCGATGGTTTCGCATTCCAGTCTGGACCATTATGATGGCAGGAGCTGTCGCAATGATCTTCTCAGGTGCTATCCCGCTGGGAGATGCTTACGCGTCAATTAACCTCAACGTGATTTTCTTCCTTCTTGGGATGTTTTCTGTGGTTGCTGGGATGGATCTTTCCGGTCTCCTAGAGTACCTAACGTTGAAGCTTCTACGCGTTGCCAAGTCGCCGCAGAAAGCCTTCGGTCTGGTTCTGATTGGAATAAGCATGATGTCGGCGTTCTTGGTTAACGACACATTGGCACTTATGGCCACACCTATCATGTTGAGTGTCGCCAAGCAGCTGCGGATCAGGCCCGGAGTCTTTCTCATCACACTCGCGTTGGGAGTGACCATTGGCAGCACAATGACGGCCATTGGTAACCCGCAGAACCTTCTGATCGCACTATCAACAGGAATCCCAAACCCGATGCTGGATTTTCTTTACTATCTTGCCCCTCCGACATTAGCAGGGCTCGGAGTCACATACCTAATTCTCAGATGGTACTACAGGAAGGAATTCGCGAACTCGACACTAGCGCAACTCCAAGTTAATCCTCGAGAAGCAATCAAAGATCGAAAGCTAGCAAAGCTATCTGGCTGGGCTGCTGGAATAGTTGTGCTAGGTTTCTTCCTCGTCGGAATCGCCGAACTGTTTGGGATACAGGGAAACTTCAACCTCGGAACAATCTCTCTACTGGGCGCAACAATTGTTTTTCTAGGTAGCGGGCGACGGAGAGAGATTCTCCGATCTGTCGACTGGGGGATAATCCTCTTCTTCATCTCACTCTTCATCGTCATGCAAGCGTTCTGGGAGTCAAACGCTCTCCAGAGCCTCATGATCTACTTGCCCGTTCTCAACAGGTCGGACCCTGGACTCTCGCTTGTAACGATAATTTTGGCCAGCGCATTCTTCAGCCAACTCCTGAGCAACGTTCCATTTGTTGCAGTCTACATCAAGGCGATGCAGGCGGCAGGCTTCACCGGGGCCGATGTCAAAGCATGGATGGCTCTAGCCGGCGCCAGCACACTCGCTGGAGGTATCAGTCTCTTGGGCGCAGCGAGTAATGTCATTGTACTGGAAGAGGCTGAGAGCCGGGGGTCAGGATTTGGATTTGTTGAGTTCTCGAAAATCGGCCTTCTCGTAACCATTCCCAACCTTCTCATCCTGTACCTCTTTCTGCGAGTCCTATAGCTCGAAATCACACACTCTAAGACACTCAAAGATCAATCGGAAAACAGGCTCGATTTGACACCTTTCTGGCTGTTCAAATCGTTGTATCATATACCCAGCCCTCTCAAACCGGGGGATTCAACTCCAAGAAAAGGGAGAAAGGAAAAACAAGAATGGATTCATCAGCCAAACGCAAAGTGGGCGCCATCGCCCTGATCGTTGCAGGAATCGGCGCTTTCCTCGTGCCCTTCCTTCTTCACAGCCCTGCGCTACAGGCCTCCAGCAACAACAATAACAACAATGGCAGAACGCCAACTAGCCCAAGTTGTACTAGTAACTGCACTCCCTCGACAGACACCAACCCGACAACGTGCGCTTCTGACCAGACGAGCACTGACTCAAGTAGCCATAGTAACGAAGGTAAGCACCTTGCAAAGGGACATGACAAGCAGGACACGTCAATAGTGGGCAAGGCACACGGGTTCATGGCCGCTCTGGCCAAGCACACCCCGCAGCATGACGCAACTCACTCCACCAAGATCGACAACGATACAACCAACACTCACGGGCTTCACTCTAACGGCAACAACACCAACGACGCTAATGCTTGCGCGGACAACAAAGACAACGACAACTCCGACGACCAAAGCAACGACGACTAGTGGGCCTAGAAAACACTCCTAGGCTCCCCAACTTTATTTTTCGAACTCACCAGACCCTCTTGATCTTTCAGGACCTGGTCTTCGCGACCGGAAGGCTGTAAAGTTTAGAAACATCCTCAACCCCTCGCCTGACTCGATTGACAATGGTCAACCAGGGCGAAAAAGCTCCGAACTTCACGCTCCCCGACACGGACCGGAAACCTCGCAGCGTTCAAGAGTTTCTGAAACCCAACGGTGCAACGCTTCTCGCGTTCTTCCCAGGAGCGTTCACGACCGTATGCACTCGTGAAATGTGCACTTTGCGGGATAGCATGCAGGAGCTGAACAAGATCAATGCCCAGGTCGTAGGAATAAGCGTCAACGATCCGTTCACGAACAAGGCTTTCGCGCAGAACAACAATCTCAACTTCCCGATTCTCAGCGATTACAACAGAGAGGTTGTGAAACTGTACAACGTGTACCATGAAAACTTTGGCAACCTGAAGGGTTACACGGTTGCGAAGAGAGCTGTCTTCATACTGGATCACAATGGAGTCGTGGTCTACAAATGGGTCACCGACGACCCGACCAAGGAACCGAACTACGACGAGCTAAAGAAAGCGGCCGCAAAAACGACATAGGATAATCCTTCACGACCGCCGATTCGAGTTGGCTTCTCTTATCAAGCAAACGATTCTAGAATCTTCAACGCCCTAGCAGCGTTGTCTCCGTTCTCGTCGTGGCGCAGGTAGACGTAGACAGACTCTCTTCCCCTACTCGTTTCTTTGATCCTCCCGGTCCAGTCATCAATCATTTTTGCATCGTATGATTCTCTTCGGAGTCTGAAATATGGCGTCTTTCCAGTCACTTTGAAGACGGGTTTCATGTCCTCTGTTTCTGCGATGCAAAAGTCAGCATCGTGTTTCTCCAGAGTAGTATAGGTGGGATCGTTCAGCCAAGATTCATGTCTGAACTCGAACACTCTTTCTCCAATCTTGGAAGTGCTCGTGAGGAAGTCTTCTAGGAGTTTCAAGTCCTGTTTCGAGTAGGGTGGGAGTTGAAAGAGAATGGGACCATTCTTCTCTCCGAGAGATCTGAGTGTGATTCCGAGTCTCTCGGTAGCTTCGACCGATCCCTTCCCGAGTTTCAAGATGTGAGTAATCTGTCTCGGTGCTTTGAACGAGAACCTGAAATTATCGCCGGTCTTGCTGGCCCATGATTTTACCATTGCGAGGCTTGGAGGGGCGTAGAAGGAGCTGTTGATTTCTACGCTGTTGAGCCGTTGAGAATAATAGGATAGGAATTCTTCACTTTTCAGGTTCTTCGGGTAGAAGTTTCCTTTCCATCCCGCGTAGCTGAACCCTGAGATGCCTACCATTGCTCTTGTCTTCAATCCAACCTGCTCATGAGATCAAGGCCGGAAAGGTTTCTAAGGCCTTCCTCATGCGGATTCGACTATGCCTACCTCACCGACAACCCTAGACTCAGTCGGTCTTCCATTGGGTGCATCTGCGGTCGATTTTCAACTGAAAGGAATCGATGGCAAGACTCACAGTCTGAAGAGCTTGTCTGACAAGAAAGCATTAGTGGTTGTTTTCAGTTGTAATCACTGCCCTTACGTCCAAGCCTACGAAGACCGGATGGTTCAGATTCAGAAGGATTATTCAGCGAAAGGAGTTACCCTGGTGGCGATAAACAGCAACGATGACAGCGGCTATCCAGAAGACAGCTATCCAAACATGATCAAGAGAGCCAAGGAACGCGGATTCAACTTTCCATACCTGAGAGATGATACGCAGGAGATCGCCAAGAAATATGGCGCAATTTGTACGCCCCACGTTTTCGCGTTTGACCAGCAACGTCGGCTTCAGTACAAGGGTAGAATCGACGATAATCGAAACCCTGAGTCAGTGAAAACCAAAGATCTGAGAGACGCTTTGGACGCGATCCTCGCAGGTCACAAGCCTTCTGTCCAAGATACAAGACCCTTCGGTTGCTCAGTTAAGTGGAAGAACTAAACCGTCGTAGGATTACGGTTCTGTGTTTTGGCCTTTAATATCACCGCCATACTCCAGTAGGATGATAGTATGGGTAAGCGAAAGGTCCTCAGCGAGGCCAACCTCAGCGAGATGCTCACACCTGGTCCAGGCCAGCTTTACGGGACCGTCAAAAATCTCCTTGGCTACGACAGAGTACTGGTCGAGTGCGCTGACGGCGTCACCCGGGTGTGTCGAATTCGGGGAAAAATGAAACGCCGCGTTTGGATCAAGATGGGCGATACGGTACTAGTCGCTCCTTGGGACTTCCAGCCAGAGCGCGGTGACATTATGTTCCGGTACACTCAGGGACAGGTTGAATCCTTGCGAAGATCGGGCCAGCTCAAAGTCTAGCAATAAACCAAGGCCTCACGAATCCCTTACCTCTGAGCACTCCTAGCTGGGATTCGTCAAATCCTGGGAAAAGAAATCCTGACGATAAGAAACCGGGAAAAATTTGAGGGGAGCACAACACGGAAGTTTACTGGAGTGTTTGTCTCTTTCAGAGGAAAGATGGTTGAGCGAGCTACATTCCGTGTTTGTCTTTGGTGTGCTGGTTCAAAGCCGCTTCAGAGTTGAACTTAGCGCCGCACTTCGCACAGGCGAACTGTCCAGCACTTGTGGTAGCACCTACACTGACCGTCTTCATCATAGCGCCTCCAGCAGCGATAATAGCGCCTAAGACCGCCAGTCCAATGCCTCCGAGCTGAATTGTATGGTGTATGTTCATGGAGTAAAGGTAGCCCCAGGTTCCGAGACCTGCAACGAGTACTACCACTCCCAGTACGAGTATTGGCATTTTCATTTTTCGATCAGAAGGATTCGGGTTAATGTTTCCCATTTAAGCCATATTAAACGAGGAATTGAGAACGATAGGACCAGCCTCGCTTCTTTGGATGTCCCTGTTAGCGCAAGAAAGCCGCCTTCTGATGAATCAGAGTTTACTTTTCGTACAATGAATCAGTAAAAAATGGTTCCGAAGGAGTAATCTGCCGGGAATCGGTCTTTTCTGGCTGAAAAGTTCGTAAATCACTGTCCAAGTCTTGAACAAAAACAGGTTTTCATACCCGATTCTGACTCGCGCCCGACTTCGAAGAAAAATGGCAACAGAAACGTATAGGCATGCAATGACCACAGCCTTCAAGAACTGGCACAGCCTCGCCGTTGGCGCTGTACTACTCGCTTTCAGCGTCTTCCTCACCTCCACTGCATTCACCTCTCTCAAAACGGCTCAGACGGCTCTCCAAGGATGGGCGATGCTTGTCATCGCAGGATACGCATTCGTATCTGCAATATTCCTCGGCGCATCACCACTATCGGAGAACAGTACCCTGACAGAGAGCTTCCCTGGCGTCTTCGACCACTTCAAGAGCTTCATAGTAGGTGGACTATTCTACGCTATCGGTAACTTTCTAGTGACGGTCGAAGCAGCCAGCCTCGGAGCACCAGAGCAAGTGTTGGCTCTTGCGGCAGCCCTCATTGTAGGGGGAGCCCTGACACTTGTCGCTGTGCTCGTGGCCGTAGCCGCAGCCTTCGTAAGGCCAAGAAAGTAGACCAGGGAAGAAAGATGACTATGAACATCCCCTTTTTTTGGAGATTAGATCCGTATGGAGACGAGTCGTATCATCAAGGCTTAACTAATATCACGCTTGATGAAGGAGCCGGCGAAACAGACCGATGCCTATTGAGAAAAAGCAGCTTTCCAAGAAAGACGTTCAGAAGTTCGATCCGAGTCCTCTCTATCTCTACACAGCGAAGGACGCACTGAACCGAGTCACTGTACTGAAAGAAGCGAATAGGGACGCATACCTCATAGCCGGCCGATACTCAGGCAACGACAGCGAGAACCGTCTCTACACACCCCTCAACGAGGAAGAGAGCAAAGAGATCGAGAAACTGGTCCGAATCGGCAGAAAGGACGCGACGATCAGCTTCCTTTGACCCTCGGCATAGATATTTCCACACGACGAAGCGGTTCGGAATAACATGACCCCTCTCGAAGAACTCTCCCTGCTTGTCTCCGAAAAAGGCCGTCGGATACTAGTCGCGCAAAGCCCGGTTGACCTGAAAACCCTTCAAGGAGAAAACTCCGTCTATATTCTCCAACTACCTGAGGACTCTCACGCTGCCGGAGGTCGAGCCGGCGGATTTGGAGAAAGACGTGTCGAGAAAATCTACTGCTTTCACTACCAAAACGGGACCTGCCGCAAGCTCTTCGAAGTTGAATCTCCTGAGAAGTTGGAGAGATTCGAGCTCCCCTACCATGCTGCAGGCACGCCGGTAATTCTTCCCGACGGTTCTGAAAGAGTCATTTCAGGAGTAATTGACCCAGACTTCGTCGAATCCTACAAGCAAGTAGCATAGACTTTCTGCCTTGGATAAATATCGCTACAGATGCGCGGTTCCCTCGGCTTTCGACAACATGATGTAAATCGTAGACTGCGTCGACGGACGGGTCAGTCTCTTCTCTAACGCCGCCTTCTCCTCCGGAAGCAAGTCTCGGGCAACGTAGATGTCGATTATCTGATGCTCCAGTTCGGCAAGCTGTTTCAGGCGGATTTCTAAGTAGCCAACAGCGGAACGAAAGAAGTTGTCCGAAAGTTCTGGAAGCTCGACATCTACGAGTGTAGTCGGGTCAGCTCTAGAGCGAAGCATCTCATAGAGTTCAGGAACAGCAGGTATTTCGATCTTCAAGTGCTCGTGGTGAAATTCCTCGAGGTCGAAGTTCATTCGTCCCCATTTCCGTCGATTCCATAGTCTCTGGTGATCATCGGGCGAGAGGCCGCTGCCAAAATCCGCATACTCCAGTGTCACGTTCGAGTTTTCTAGGTACTCTGAACGAACGACTCTTCCGCGATGAATGTACTTGGCGGTCCCGGCAATGTCAGGCGATTTCCCAACGTTATCAGAGGGTGAAATATCGTCTGTTATCTGATAGATTGCAACCTGGTTGCTAGCGAGATGTGGCGATATGAGAAATCGTCGGACAGCGTTCTTCTGGTCTTCGAAGATTGCGGGGTCGGCGAAGAGACGTTTGAATCGAAGCCGGACCCTGTAGAAATCAGATTCAACCACCACGTTTCCATCAGCTAAACGGTGTATCTTGGAAAACAATGTACGCTGCGCATTCTTTAACTGATTCCAGCGGTACGATTTAGATGTCCATGTCGCGCAAAGTGCGAGATTACTTCGAACTCGTTTCTCCTCAATGGGACGTGATGAGAAAGAGCTTCTATGGCGAAGAGGTACGGGACGCTGTGTTAAACGCGGCTCGAATCAGTCCCGACGACACCGTTCTAGACGTAGGCGCTGGAACAGGGTTTCTGACGGAAGCAGCTGCTATGGTCGCACGAAAAGTCATCGCCCTCGACTTCTCAAGGGGGATGAGTGATGAAGCAATTGCGAAACTGGGGAAAGGAAAAGTGGAATTTCGGATTGGAAATGTGGAACGTATGCAGTTGCAAGATTCATCTGTCAATGTTGTAATCGGCAACATGGTATTGCACCACTGCCCACACCCAAGGGCGGCGGTCGGGGAGATGTCGAGAGTGCTCAAACCGGGAGGGAGAATCGCGTTCTCCGACCTCCAAGAACATAGCCACGAGTGGCTTCGGAAAGAACACGCGGACCTGTGGCTTGGGTTCAAGATGGAGGACATTGCTGTCATGTTGAAAGACAACGGACTAGAGAAGGTAAGCGTTGACGCGTTGTCTTCCTGCTGCTCCAGCACGCAAGAAGAAGCGGTAAAGATTCCTATGTTTCTAGCGTCCGCTCAGAAACGAGATTGATGGAGCGGGAGTCTTTCGGCTGCCTGTTCGACGGCCTTAGTGGGCTAGTTTTCGTGGATGGGCTAGCGTTCTAGGAGCATGGGTAAGAGGTTTGAACCTGTTCTTCTCGTCGACAAAGACGATTTTCGGATTCCATTGTTCGGCCTCTTTCTCATTCATCGATACGAATGCTGTGATGATGATCTCGTCCCCCGGCTGTACTTTGCGGGCAGCCGCTCCGTTGAGCGCGATAGTTCCGCTTCGCGGGTCAGCAGGGAGTGCGTAGGTGGAGAACCTCTCGCCGGTTGTAATACTCCAGATATCGACCTTCTCGAAGGGGAGAATGCCAGCAGCCTCCATCAGGGACGAGTCTATCTCGATGCTTCCCTCGTAGTTGAGATCGGAGCCCGTCACTCGCGCCCTGTGAATCTTGCCCTTGAGCATTCTCAGTTGCAATCCTGCTCTTTTCCTGCCTTTTTCCTACTAAGACCCCTGTGACTCGCTAGATTTGAACCGGGGCTACTGTCTCTCTAGAGAACTAAAGAGAAACACGTGTGCACTCGACTTTACGTGTTCTCGTTAAGTATAGATGACTAAGTTGATGGTAGAGTTAAGGCAATGAAGATGCCACGGGACCCCGCGGACATCGTCCTCAAAGAAATCGAGGCTATCGGCGAGCGTTCGTTTATCCCATCTATCGGACCCGTCAAGGGAAAGATACTCGCGGAAATAGTCAAGAAGACTAAGCCAAAGCGAATTCTAGAAGTCGGAGCCCTCTATGGTTACTCGGCCATACTGATGGCCAAGAACTCGCCCCCTGGAGTTGAGATCGTCTCGGTCGAGAAGGACCCGGAACATGTGCGCATAGCCAAGAAGAACATCAAGCGGGCAAACATGGAAGAGAAGATCACGATGGTAGAAGGAGATGGAAGAACAGAATTGCAGAAGCTCTCTGGAAGCTTTGATCTGGTCTTCTTAGACGCGGAGAAGACGCAATACCTCGCCTATCTGAAAGCGGTCGAGAGGAATCTTCACAAGGGCAGCGTCGTCGTCGCCGACAACGTGGGCATATTCAAGGATCAGATGCAAGACTATCTGGAGTATGTTCGGAACAAGGGTCCCTACAAGAGCCGGACAGTGGAAACCCTCCTGGAATTCTCAGACAATACAAAAGACGCTATGGAGATAAGCGAGAAACTAGTCTAGTCTTCCTGGGACCTAGGGGCGATGGTGAGGAGCTAACGGGATTTGTCTTCTCGTTCAGCTGGGCACTATTCATCGTATTTGAAAAGGTGACACTGCTGATGCCATGGCCACTCAAGCATTTTCTGATCGGCCAGTTCCCTGGCGAGTTTGAGGCACAACGTCGAGTTATGAGGCTGAGAAACGAAGAAGCGTTGGTTTGAACGAGTTGGGGTCCGCGGAGGACTGCTTTCTTCTAGAATCGTTCTTTGTCTCGGAGGACGTTGCAGTATCTGGACACGAACCTGCTTATTTCTCCGGTAACTGGGTCGTAGCTGTGTCGTTCCGCATGGCCAATATCACGGCCATAGACGTGAATGCTCGTTGTTGGTTTCCCCGAAATATTGTCGACTCTATGGATGCCACGGTTGCCTAGAACTGTCACGTGTCCCTTCGTGTTGATCTTCTCGCTGACCTTCTCGATTTTCGCGATCTTGGGATTCGATCCATCATTTGTTCTGCGGAACAGTGCTTCCCTCTCTTCGCCATCATAGACCCCGATAAGCGCCCATGTCAGATGGTCGTGGATTGGAGTCGTCTGGCCAGGATGCCAGACTCCTCCGACCATGGAGAACCTCTCGTCCCTTGGCATATGGATCAGGTTCATCGCGAACCTGTCCTTTCTAGGGGCGAACGCCTCGGCCGGAACTGATCCGGGGCTCCGAACGAGCTTCTCGAGGAGCGGTTTGATCCATCTCAGAACTTCTGACTCATTTGGGCATTTCCGGACGCAGGTGTCAACGTCCCTGGCGAACTGGCTGGTCGAGTATTGCTCTGTTTGCATCAATGGAGATTTCAGGAATCGATTACTAATAGCCTTGGTGTCCAATCGGCTTGATGAGACGGCAAATGGTGTTCCTAATGGTCGGAGCGCAATTCTACGGGTGACGTTCTCGGAAGTCGTCTGGAACAGAAAGCAATAAGTCAATTCCCGCATGGTTATTCTCCGTGAAGCTCGACAAAGTCCCCCTAAAGATGGAATTTCTCAGGAAGAAGCTGAAGTGGATTCAGCAGACGATGAGGGAACAGGGAATAGACATCTGGATTACATTCACGCGGGAAGGGAACGAAGATCCACTAGCTCAGGATCTGAGATTCAGTGATCTAACGTGGAGGTCCGCAGCAATAATCGACCAAGATGGAACGAAGACCGCTGTAGTCGGAAGCCTGGAAGTCGATACGATCAAACAGAACAAGTTCTACGACGAGGTAGTTGGCTACACGACCGAAGGTGCAGCTCCTAAGCTGAAACAGATCATCGGAAGAAGGAAACCGAAGAGCATCGCAGTTAACACAAGTTACGACGAGGGTGCTGCAGATGGCCTGACGAGCGGCATGGAAGCGTATCTCAAACGGGCTATGAAGGGATATTCCAAACGGTTCGTATCAGGGGAGGACTTGGCTATTGCGTTGCGTGCGAGGCTCGTTCCTGAGGAAGTAGAACTGGTAAAGAAGGCGATTGTTGAGTGCGAAAAGATCTACGATGGTGTTGAAGATGCTATCAGGCCGGGTAAGAGGGATAAGTATGTCCACGAGTTCGCCCACAAACTTGTCGCTGAAAAGGGCCTATCCACAGCTTGGGCCTATGACCGCTGTCCGTCGGTGAATGTCGCTGGCAATCCGATGGGACATATAGGCTATCACAACGCAATTATTAGAAACGGTGATTTCGTCAAGCTCGACTTCGGAGTCAACTATGAGGGCTACTGCAGCGACATCCAGCGAGTCTATTTCGTCGGGCCTGGAAACATTCCGAACTCTGTGAAACGAATGTTCGAGACCGCAAGGGCTGCAAACGATGCCGCTCTCGCAGCGCTAAAGCCCGGAACCATAGGATACCAAGTCGATAGTGCTGGCAGAAAGCTGATAGTCAAGAAAGGGTATCCTGAGTACAAGCATGCCTTGGGACACGTTTTGGGCCGGAGCACCCATGAGATCGGGCCCCTGCTCGGTCCCAGATGGCCGAACCGGTATGGTAAGCAGGTGGAGAAGTCGGTTCAGAAAGACATGGTCTTCACGATCGAACCTTCAGTAACAAGCAAGCTCGGGACTTGCAACCTGGAGCAGGATGTCTTAGTCACTGCAGGCGGCTACCAACAACTATCTAAGCCACAGGAAGACATAATCAGGGTGGGATGACGCTCGGAACCGATTAAGACGTTAGAGCAGACAACTCACACCTGTCCGGTCTGTGGGACTACGGGACCCTGTACTCGTTCATCTGGGGAAACGGACGAGTTTAGGTATCACAACTGCCACGTCTGCGGGTCCACTTGGAAGGAGCAGAAAAGCTCGTCTAAGCCCAAATCAGACAAGTAACGATTGACTGGCCCGTCTCCTACTCTTCACGTCTTGATGCAGGCTATAGCTTCCAGAAGTCTCCTTTCAGACCCATTGAATTCATGTAAATGTTGAGTTCATCCTTAGTCGGCCTCGCGTAATCAAGCTTCATCTTGTATTGGTACAGGGGGATGCTCAGCTTTATCGCCTGATCAATGCTGAGCGTCTTTCCGGTTTGTCCCGGATGTTTCTCCTGCCACTCCTCCTGGTCTCTCTTTGAGCTGAAGAAGATCATGTTGTTTGAACACGTGTTGACCACGTTCTCCCACCACTTTGAGGCAGGTACACCGATGAATATGATCGGCTCTTTTGGTTTTGATGATACAATCTTGTTCTTGCTCAATTGTATCTTGATCTTCTCTGCGCAGTGGTGGCAGAATGAATCAACTGTCGTGTCTTCGCCTAGCATCACATGAAAAGCGATAGCGTCCCAGGCACAATTGGCGAAGTACTTCTTGTTGGATACGAATACCCCGAACGGAGAGGCGATACTCGAGAAAGGGTGAGCCATTAGTATCCTCTGGGACCCAGCCAACAGAACCAGTAGATGACTGTCATGGAGCTCCTTCAAGACCCCGAAGGCAGCCACTCTGTCCAGCTCAAACCGTGCCATTATTTCCTCTAGAACTGGTGGACGCGAATATTCTAGAAACCGATCGAAAACAAATTTCCTTACTGTCTTAGAGAGGGCCGACAAGTCTGGCCCGTCTCATCTTCGGGGGTTAATTAGACATGCAAACTATGTCGGAAGTCGTTGTCTACTCGGACTGTGGAGGATATTCTCTTTCCTAAGAAAACGAGAGCGTAATGGAGAAGCTCGTTTTTAACTCGTTTTGATGCTAGCCTGTCTGGATCTAGTTCGGGTCTGCTACGGCTGCGGGCGGATGCTTGCCTTTGGCGTGGAGGAAGAGGTGCTTGGCGGACTTGTACGTATGACCCGCCGACAATGAGACCAGGCTGGTAAAGACCCAGAAGAAGGGGACGCCTTGAATGGTAATGTTCTTGACCTGATACTGGTAAACGCCTTGGACCCCAACACTTGTTTCCGTGATACTTGTTACTGGAGGCGTGGTAAGGAAGACGAAGAGAAGGAGGAGCGTACTGGCAAAGCCTACGAGCGATACGAGGCTCATCAATGACTCGACCACTCTCTCGAACCTTACCAGAAAGCCCATGGCAGAGCCCACTTGGAGCCGTCCCAGAAATAATCGAGATGTTACCCAACAGGGTTAGTCGGATGCACTCCTCCATACCTATGCTTGGACATATTTGATGGAGGTACGGAGTTGACAGGACCAGACAGCACGATCTTCAAACACTTCTTTTCTGTAACTTTTGTTCTTACGTAACTTTTCTTTTTCTGTAACTATTTTCTTCTGCTAACTATTATGTGACCACCCGGGGTGGTCGATTTTCGCGCGCCCCGCCCTCCATGAAAACGCCCAGGTCCACCCAGATACCCGTGCGCGAGGAGACCCCTTCAGTCGTGTCCTCTAAGCACCCTAAGGGCATTCAGGGTCACCCAAGGGTTGGCCTTG
Source organism: Candidatus Bathyarchaeota archaeon (assembly GCA_005881695.1). Classification (GTDB taxonomy): domain Archaea; phylum Thermoproteota; class Bathyarchaeia; order 40CM-2-53-6; family 40CM-2-53-6; genus 40CM-2-53-6. The sequence continues at coordinate 42,915 of VBBT01000107.1, forward strand.
CCGACCTCGCCTAGGCTTGCGTATATGTTCGGAACCTCCACTACCTTTCCTGCGCTCTTGTAGATGTTGGAGAGGTCAACGCCTTCTTCCTGCACAGAATGCCATTGTCCCGTCTTCTGATCTTTCACGAAATTCCGTCGTAAAGCGCGAAGGTATGTGGCTTCCATCGGCCAGGTCCCGTCCGGCAACCGTTTCGACAATAACAACTCCCGAGCATCCTTCGTCCTTTCATCTCGACCGAAACCCAGCGCTGTGACTACGCGCAAGCCCTGCAGGACGTCGTAGAAGTAGAACAGAGGAAAATGCAGTTGCGTCCATTCCGGGCGAATCACCTTGTCGGACGTATCGCTCTTGAATAGCCGGTGCATAAGCATGAATTCCACGCCTCTTTCCACCGCTTCCCGTCCGCCACGCGGCCACTTCTGGGGATCAAGAGAAGAAAACGCCCACAACGGCTCTATCGTCGACATGAACGAACTATGGTGAACAGCCCCGCCATCTCGTTTCTCAGTCTCGCAGTTCCATCCTCCATCATCGCGCTGGTACTTCACAAGCCAGTCAAACATCTCTCGCACGCGGGGATCATTCTCAAACCCGAACTCTGCAAGCGTCCGTGCCATGTTGCCGGTTACACAGGGCTCCCAGACCAAACGCCAACCTCGCAAATCCTCATCAGGATACTTTGGCGCCGGCCAAGAACGATCCTGCTCGTCCATGACTTTTAGGAAATACTCGCACCCTCTCTTGATCGAGGGATTCGACCCTGGAACACCCAGTTCAGCCAACAATATCAGCGCCCAGACCGTTGCACTCCACTTGGGCCAGTACACGTCTTCCCCATCACCCCAGTACCCTGCCGGGTGTTGTTCTTTCAAGTACTCGGCTACCGGACTCCAAGTTGCAATATCATTCAAGGCTGAGACAACTTCGGTATCGCTCCCGGACCCTCCAAGAATATCCTTGAGCGTCCAGTATCGAATGCCTGGATTCTCATTCTTTAGGAGCAAGGCGACAGCCTGGTCCCACTTTGCGACCTCGACAGTACTAGCCAATAAGGTGAAACTCCGTTAGAGGGAACGGTTAGCGTCCCACCAATTAAAGCGAACTCTACAAACTCTTGTCGGAGCTAACGATGCAATCAGGAACTAGCCAAATGATGTAAGGGGGTTAGGCCGAGTATTTCTGGTAGAACTCTTCAAGTTCCTTCCGGGTTGGGCTTCCTCTGGTCTCTGGCCTACCGGCCTTGAAGGCTGCTGCCATGTTTCCATGCTTGAGCGCCTCGATGTCGGCAAGACCTAGGACCTTGTAGGCTGCGAACGCCCCGACAAATGCATCTCCGCACCCGGTCGTGTTAACGATCTTCCGTCCCATCTTTGCCAGGTTGACACTCTTCATCTTCAACTGCTTCCCCTTATCATAAAACGCGAACCCTTTACTTCCTAATGTGACGAGAATCTTCATCTTTGGCGCGACCTTGTTGAAGGCGACGACAGACTCCGCTAGAGAGCGAGTACCAGCAAAGGCCAGCGCCTCATGCTCGTTCAAGACTAGATAGTCCAAGCCCTCCATTTCCCCTCTGAATTCTTCCATTCCGAATCTTGTCAAAACACCTGGATGCCAGAGAACCGTTCGTCGGAGGCGGCGTCCTTCCGACAGGATTCTTCCGGCTACATGGCGTGGCGGGTCAATGACGACCATCATCTGGCAATTGCCGAAGAGATTCTGGACCTCTGGGAGCATGATGTGGTCCCGTTTCAGCCCGGCATTCGCGCCGAAATGCGTCTCGATATTGTTCCTGCCCTTCTCGTCAACCGTAATGTACGCCTGTCCCGACTCGAGATTGATCAGCGTCTGGACCGCGGAAGTGTCCACCCCATCCTGTTTGAGAATCGACAGCTGCTTCTTGCCGATCTCATCCTTCCCGATACAGGCTAGCAGGGCCACCTTTCCGTGGCCGAGGATTCGGGATGCGGCAACCGAAACATTCCCGCCTTTTCCGCCAGGAACTCGGTCGATCTTTTCTACAACCACCTCTTCGCCCGGTCGGGGGAGTCGTTTGACGAAGAGGTTGATGTCCCAGTTGAGGGCACCTGTCACAACAAGGTCTAGCGGCAAACTAAGCCTGCCTCCCTGTTAGACCGGTCAACTCTGCATCTTCGGAATCGAAATTTGCTTTTTAGCTCTTCAACGCAGCCGCTATGACTGGAGCGACAGTCACCTTGCTGATTGGACCGGGATAAGTGTCTGTTCCGATCACCTTTAGCACTCCAGCGGCTTTGATCCGTTTCAGTGCCCCCTCGGCGAGGACTGGGTGGGTGCAGACCACAAAAATGCGTTTCGCGCCTCCCTTCTTGCAGGCATTCGCAGCCTCCGCGATAGTTCCGCCTGTGCTGATGATGTCGTCGGCGAAGACCACATCTCGTCCTTTCAACTCAATGTCACCAGCGTCGACTTCAACCTTGGACGAGGTCATCCCTTCTTTTCGGACTCGTACCTTACGAAACGCCACATGCTCTGAGTCCAGCTCCTTTGCCACTACGGTAGCCCATTGCTCTGCTTCCTCGTCGGGACCGATCACGATCGGGTTGCGCGGTTTGAAGTGTTCTCTAGCGTACTTTCCGAGTTCATGCATCGCGGTGAGGTTGTGAGCAGGGATCTTGAAGACTTTGGCGACGTCTCCGAGTCGGTGAAGGTGACAGTCTATTGTAAAGAACGATGTCGTGCCGGCGGATTCTAGGAGACGGGCTACTGATGCAGAACTGACTGCTTCTCCCGGGTAGAATCGTGAGTCTTGTCTCGCATATGCGAGGTAGGGTATTACGGCGGTGATGGAGCGGGCTCCCAGGTCCCTGAGTGTATCCGTTAGCAAGAGAAGTTCGAATATGTTCTCGTCAGGTGTTCGATAGAGAGACTGAATTGCGACAACGTCTTGGTCCTTGACGTTATCGTGGATTCGGAGATATTTTTCGCCGTCAGGAAAACGCTTCACTTCCAATTGGCCGGCTTCTTGGCCGAGTTCTTTTGCGACTTTCTCTGCGAGGGGTTGGCTTGCGGACCCGCCTAGTATGAGCATGGAAGAACCAGACCGACCGTGGCGTGCTAATAAAAGTGAGGGCTCAAGCCAATCACATTATAACTGCTGATCAACTCGGTCCTTCCAGATGTCTCTACTAGGAAGGGCAGGACTCGACCTACGATCATGGGCGAAGAGCCTGCGACTTGCAAAACAGATCATCCTGATATGCATAGCAGGATTCGTGCTTGCACTGCTTGGTCTGCGGATACTCGGAACCTCAACAGACACCTCCATCGCCATTTCCCTCTACCGTTCCATATCCGGTGATACCCTTGTCCCTCTAGTCTTTGGGGTAGCGACGGTGGGAGATCTCATCTGGGCCCCTCTAATTTTCTGGCTCTACGTCTTCCGCAAGGACAGCAATGAATGGAACAGCTCGCTAATACTGGCCGTGGCGATGGTGACTGCAATGAGTCTCACGGACGTGTTGAAAGCATCTTTCAACCTTCCAAGACCGTTCCAGATGCCTTCGCTCGGAATAGTCGCTCGTGGTGAAATCCCCACTAACCCCGGATTCCCATCCGGACACACGACAAACGCGTTCACAGTCGCCACAGTGATATGGTCCAGGTATAACGCCTGGCGTGTTCCCTTCGTTCTTCTCGCGATCGCCACCGGTATCTCCATGATCATTCTGGGTTTGCACTTTCCGAGTGATGCTATCGGCGGCGCTTTTCTTGGAATCTTCTGCGGTACATTCGCTCTGGGATTGGCGAAACTCCGGTCGACCAAGTGATATTGTCACTTTCGGATACTGGTCCAAGTTACATGGCCCCTTTCGAACTAGAGCACTTGTCTGGTGGACAGAGAAAACGGCTACCGTTGAAACCATCTCCAGTTGATCATAGAGTAGAGGCGGTGCAGCCGACAGGAATTCCTATTCTCGACAAGGTCAGCGGAGGAGGTATTCCTCGACCGTCCAGTGTTGCACTGATGGGTCCGATAGGGAGTGGGAAATCCTCTCTTGTCCGTGAGCTAGTGGCGAATTTTCTTCGTCAGGGGTGTCAGCTTCTCTACTACTGCATAGATGATCCGGCTGATGTAGTCAGGCTAGGGCTCGAGGACCATCACATTGCAGTGACGAGGATCGAGGAGGAAGGCCGTCTCGAGTTTGTCGACATGTTCTCGCTCGGAGCTCAGAAGCTTGCCGAGTCGCTTCCCAAGATGGACCCCGGTGATATCTTGGAGGAGACGTTGAGGTTTCAGGACCTCCTCTCCTACGGCAGGAGCTTTGCAATGAAGCCGACCGTTGGACCAAAGGTGATCGTGATGGACTCCATCACACCATTTTTCCTGTTAGCAGAAGCAAGGCGTGTCTACCAGTATGTTCAGGTCATGCGCTTTGCAACACAGATCGCTCGGGCGGTAACGATCTCCGTCTTGCACACCGAGGTTGTGGATGTGAACGTGGAAAACGCCACCGCGAACCTAGCGGACGGGGTCATCGAGATGAGAAAACGACAGGGGGAGGTCTTGTTGAAGGGTGGCACGTTGAAGGTGTTGAGAATCGGGCGTAACCCGACGCCGTCACGGGGATATTTCTACCAGATCACGCAGCAGGGAATCGTGTTTTCCAACACGCCAATGTTCTGATTATGACTGGGTGAGAATTCTTTAACAACCGAATGGCATATTTCTAAGGGACTTTGTCTGCCAGCGCGAAGAATCTGAGGATTGGGTGCAGCGGCTGGTCCTACCAGGACTGGGTCGGCCCATTCTATCCGAGAGACGCTAAGCCCGCTGATTATCTTCGGATGTACTCAAAGGTCTTCGACGCGGTAGAGATTGATTCCAGCTACTATCGAACGCCTTCGCCGTTCATGGTGTCCAATTGGAAGCGTGGTACTCCCGAAGGTTTTCTTTTCACCGCGAAGTTTCCGAAGAAGATAACGCACGAGCTGAAACTGCGGGACAGTCAGGCACAGCTAGAACGGTTTTACAAGGCCATGTCGGAGTTGAGAGAGAAGCTTGGGGCCTTGGTTATCCAGCTTCCGCCGTCGTTCAACTACAAGAAAGACAAAGAAGCGCTGGAGACATTTCTTGCACAGACGGACAAGAAATACGTCCACGCCATCGAATTCCGCAACAAGTCATGGTTCAAACCCGACATCTACAAACTTCTAGAGGCGAACAATATCAGTCTGGCTTGGTCCGAGAACCAGTACGCTTCAACTCCGCCCGAGGCCACGTCTGATGTGGCCTATCTTCGAATGGTGGGCGACCGTTCAATCACAAATTTTGGGGGGAAGCAACGGGATCAGGGTGAAGTCATGCGAAAATGGTATACCGCTCTAGAGGAGAAGTCTAACCTGTTCAAGCAGGGCTTCATCTTCTTCAACAATCACTTTGCCGGTTTCGGGCCAGGGTCGGTGAACGAGTTCCGACGGCTCGCAGGACTGGCCGAGCTTGATTGGAAAGAGTTGTCGAGGGAACCGGGACCTTTGCAGAGTAGCATGGCAGAGTTTCAGAAGTGAGTCCGTGACCCCTGTCTGTCGGATGCGGGTCACCAGAGCCTGAAACCTCAATCTAGAGTTAGCGCTGTATATCTTGTACAGAATTGGGCCCGAAACTGTTAAAAATTCTTCCCCAAGCAACCACCCTTCTACGGTCTTTCTAGGAGAATAGAATATTGACAGACGAAACCGAAAACAGCAATCATGAGACAACCACGAGGAAGAAGGTTTCAAGACGAGACTTTCTCAAGTACGGTGCAGGCGTGGCAGCTGTAGCCGCCGGAGCCACCGGTTTACTGGGGAAATTCCCGTCCCTCCCATCACTCACAACAACACCCACTCTGATACACCAGGTCGCGCCTGACCCAGGCATCGAGGAGGTTACCATAGCACAACTTGAAGCACAATACGCGGCGGGAACATTAAACGCAACCTCCATCGTGAACATGTACGAGACCCGGATTAGCGCTCTAGACCAGAGCGGCCCGAGGCTCAACTCACTTCTACAAGTGAACCCAGACGCATCGACAATAGCGCAGCAGCTCGACGCGCAAGCCCCTCCATTCGCTGGAATACTTCACGGCATACCTATCCTGCTAAAAGACAATATTGACACGCACGACCAAATGCAGACAGCAGCAGGCTCACTAGCCCTTGTCGGGACGCCCGCCCTACGGGATTCAACCGTTGCCGCACATCTTCGTGCCGCCGGCGCAATAATCTTAGGCAAAACCAATTTGAGCGAGTGGGCCAACTTCCGCTCATTCTTCTCCACCAGCGGCTGGTCCGGCCGTGGGGGCCAGTGCAACAACCCCTACGCAATCGACCGCAACCCGTGCGGCTCAAGTTCGGGATCCGGGGCAGCAACTTCCGGAAACCTGACCACTGTTTCCATCGGCACTGAGACTGACGGCAGCATCGTCTGCCCAGCGAACGCCAACGGAGTCGTAGGTATCAAACCGACTGTTGGCCTGGTTAGCCGAGCTGGCGTCATCCCCATCTCGCACACACAGGACACCGTTGGCCCCCACGCTCGAACAGTTGCAGACGCAGCAACCGTATTGACAGCTATCGTCCAAAGGACCCCTGACCCGCGCGACCCTGCTACCGGCACTAGCCCCCTTGGCATGTTGGGCCAACCGAGGCCTGCTCTGCCAGCCGACTATAGAGCATTCTTGAACCCCAAAGGCCTCCAAGGTGCCAGAATAGGAGTTGTTCGAGACTTCGAAGGGTTCAGCCCCCATGCCGATGCAATCTTCGACTCGGCAGTTACCGCAATAGGGAGCGCCGGAGCGACCCTCGTAGACCCTGTATCCTTCCCGCACCTCGCCGATATCAACAGCGGCCTCGCGGAGTTCACGGTGCTTCTATTCGACTTCAAGATAGACATAGCAAACTATCTCAAGACCAGAACAGGCGTACCCATCGCCAGCCCGACACTTCAAGCCCTGATCGACTTCAACAATGCCAACGCCACCCAAGAGATGCCCTTCTTCGCACAGGAAATATTCGACCTGGCCAATCTGTTCAGCTCGAACCCGAACGCCACACAACCCCTCGGCTTGTCATACAACGACTCGCTAGCCATTGACCAGAAGATTGGAGCGACGGAGGGAATAGACCAGCTGTTGAAAGCCAACAACCTTGACGCACTAATCGCCGGAACCGACAGCCCAGCCTGGCCCACCGACCTAATCAATAGCGACCATTTCACCTTCGGAACCTCATCGCCTTGCGCAATCGTAGGCTATCCTATCATCAACGTACCAGCAGGAATGAGCTTCGGCGTCCCGGTCGGCATCTCGTTCATGGGCACCGCATTCAGTGAACCTACGCTGATCAAGCTCGCCTCAGGCTTCGAAGCTGTCACACAGGCACGGCAGAAGCCACAATTCCTGCAGACCCTGCCCTTCAGCGGCCCATCCCCATTCAAAGTGAGAGGACGCGGACTCCTGCCGAAAAGAAATACCCCACTAGTCAGCCAACTTTAAGCACCCGTTCACCAACCCCCTTTTTCTATTGTCAATCAGCGGAGCTTATCGAGCCCATCCAGTCTCTGACCGGCAAAACTCTGCCCACGCTTCCAACTAGACGAGTCGAAGCGGAGAGAACTGATATAGTCCGGAGATGGATCTCTGCGAACGAGTCGTGAGTAATTGTTCTCCGAGAAAGAATTGGCCTACCTGAAATCTCAGCCCCTGGCTAGAATCGGGACCTCGTCCAAATCCGGAAGGCCGGATGTTGCCCCGGTGAGCTTCGATACGGACGGCGAGTACATCTACGTGAGCGGCCGGGACGTCACGAACACCATGAAATACAAGAATGTCATGGAGAATCCTAGAGCCTCATTCGTTGTTGACGATCTGAAGACAATGAAACCTTGGGCTCCGCGGGGGATCAAGTTACAAGGAAAAGCCGAGATCGTCAAGCACACTGGGTACATGGGTCCTGGAACTTACATTCGAATAAAACCTGTGAATAAACGAAGCTGGAATATCTAGCAGCTCAACTCTTTCTTCCAGCCCATGCCGTGCCGTCTGGGGGCTTGAGAGTCTGGTCTAGATAGGATGAAAGAGAAGAAAGAACGGGGGATTTCTTGGGGTGGGTTCGTTTGTTCTGTTATGCGAGGCTGACCGAGCCTACTTCTGAGAGGTCTGTGAGGTTGTTCATTTTGACCGTGTTGTTCGAGATAGTGTATAGCACGTTTCCGATGTAGAGTGTTCTGGTGATGAAGAGGTTGTTGTCTTGCCATGTTGGTAGTTGGCCGTTTTGCAGTTGTGTTATTCCGCCCTTGAAGATGATTCCGTTGTCGGGTGTGATGTTGAAGACGTAGGCTCCTTGCCAGATCGGCTGGTACGAGTACCAGTACGTTGTATCCTGGGGTTGTGCGGTTATCTCGACCGGGATCACCAGAAGGTTGAGTGTCTTGTCGAAGAGGACTGCTTTGTGATCGTTGATTGCGGGTGAGCTGGATCCGGGACCGCCGATCAAGTATCTGTTAGTCTCCGTTGGCCGGTTGGGGTCGGTTACGTTGAAGAGGCTGATCTTGAGGCCTGTGAAACGGACCGCGTTCTCCCACGCTACATCGGTGCCCGCCTGGCCGATGCCGATAAGATGTGTCTCATCGTATGGTTGTAGGTAGTCTGAAACGCCTGTTACGTTGAGCTGGCCAAGCACCTTGGGCCGAGCGGGGTCTTGGAGACCGATGACAAAGAGCGGATCCGTTCGCTTGTATGTAACAAGGTAGGCTTTGTCGCCCATGAACCGAGCAGAATAGATCTGTTCGCCAGGCGATAATCCCTCTAGCTTTCCGGTTATGTGGAGGCTCTTGTCGAGAACATACACGTTTGTCTCTTGCTGGCTGACTTGTGCGTATGCGAGTGGCATGGGACCGCCGCTCTGGCTGCAGCAGTTGGTTGTTGCAATCCGGAGGTATTCGTTGTACTCGTCCATCGAGAACTGGTTCAGAACGTGTCCCGGTACCGCTCCCGTAGCCTGGTAGGTGATTGCGAGACCATCGATGCTAATACGGTGCACTATCGTCTGCTGGCTCTGACTCCATACCGGCTGTGTGAGATAAATGTCGTGCAGAGACACGTAGATCGTGCTAGTCGTTCCGATCAAATAGATCTTCGCGGAAGGACTGGGGTTGCTCTGTGTCGTATCGAACCCGACGATCGTGGTGAAGCTGTAGCCTTGGTCGACAACGTCCGAGTGATAGACTTGTGTGGGCGTGGCCTTTACCACTTGGCCATTGACGATTTGCTCTGGGAGCAAGATCTCGCCGTAGCAGAAGACTGGCTCTGTTGCGACAAGATAGACATCGTTTCCGATTAGACGAGCACCGGCCAAGGTCCCGTTTACGTCGACCCTTGTCGTGATCACCGGGTTGGCATGGTTGCTGATGTCAAATACGAAGAGCGAAGTGGTCCCTGAGAATTGAATAGGGTATATCTTTGAAATGTTGCCGGGTTGAGAAGCACCTGTGCCTAGTGCAGGAAGCGGTGCGCCTCCGTTATAGTACGGATATGAGTATCCTGGAATCTCGTTTACGATGACAAGCCTGTTGCCGACCACAAATATTCCTTGCAAAGTCCCACTAACATTTACTCTGGAGAGAAGTCTGGCATCTGTTGCCGGATAGGCTTGGACGATGGCGACGGTGTTGTTTGTTATCGTGTAGATGTACTGGCCGTCGTTCTTGACATTGTCGAGTTCATCAACGCCAGACACCTGCTGATTCGTTTCAGAATGGGTGGGACTTTGACTTGAAGCACTGTTCGAATTGGCGCCGAAGACTGATGTTGTTGGGCCAGTAGTAAGAGCGCCCCGATTGTACAGCATAGGGATCGAGTTGCTGCAGCCATTCGCGTGAATGAACTCTCTCAGGTCTTGGTATGAGGTGAACGGGATCATTGCATGGGCTGTCGGGGTTGTGAGGTAGACTGAGACTGGGATGAGGGTGAGGCTGGTTAGGATGAGCAGGTATGCTGTTGTCGTTTTGCGGAGTATCATACTTGTTCGTCATATGGTAGGTGGCACGTGGGCTTAATCCCAGCGTTTAGAACATGGTGTTCGGAAATCCGAACGCCTCGTTGCCGAAGAGTAAGCTTGTATCGAACCAAGGCTTCCCTCACGCTCTGGAGATCTGGTATATTTTGGCAGAGGAACGAGAGAGGGTTATCGAGTCCGAGTTGAAGGGCGTGACTTTGCGTGTCTACTGGCACATTCTCGGATCTAAGAGACAGGCTGTCGGCGTCAGACCCGTCCAGAGAGCCTTGGGGTTGAGTAGTCCGAGTGTCGCCTTGCATCATCTAGAGAAGTTAAGGGGTCTGGGCCTATTGGAGAAGGACTCGAGCGGCGAATATCATCTGATCGAGCAGGTGAAGGTCGGAGTCTTGCAGAACTTTGTCGGAGTCTTGGGATTCATGCTTCCACGATACTTGTTCTACTCGACCATGTTCACTGTAATGCTCGCACTCTACCCGATCATCTACCGGCCAGATTTCTCCACGCACAATATCATGGCATTCGTCTTTGGCATATCAGCGGTTGCGGTCTCGTGGAGTGAAACCTGGCGGGCGTGGAGGTTGAAGCCGTTCTGATAATGGATCGGGCTGTTCTAACCTGTGGGATTATGCGGAGCATAGGCCCATGAGTATTATGAGAAGGGCTGCGGAGAGGGTTCGATATTGAGACTTGGGAGTAGAAGTAGAGCCGGATTTAGCCTGACGCTGGGCGTGCTTATCGGCCTCGGCCTCGTCCTTCTGCCTGGGATTTTGGCACCTCAGACTCAGACTTCGGCAACATCCGGATCCAATTCTAGATGGACTTTCTCAACTCAATCAGCGCAACCAAGTAACCTTGGGAATCAGACCGCTGGGACCTCCATCAGTATTACAGTGGGTTCAATGCTGATCCTCGTCAGCCTGGTTCTGTTTCCTGCTATCGCCCTGTCCTTTCTGGCACGATACTGGACCTTGAAACAGGCGAAAGACCGATTAGGTTGAGAGAATCAGTAGCTAGCATCGAATGGGCAACGCCTGTGGCTTCGAGGCCAGAGAATTAGTTGAGTCGTTTGGTCCTGGCGCATTCGGGACAGATGGGAATGTTCGCGTACATGTTGGTGGTTGGTTTTCCGCAGAATCTGCACGGCTGGGCGCTGGTCTCAGTGGGTGTGTGTGTCGTTTTCTCGCCTTTGTCGATCTGTCGGCTCAACACTCTTCGGTTCCCAGGCTCATTATTTGGCCGTCGTAACGTAAAAATCGCATGTGTACAAGTGAATACCTGATCATACTATTTTTCTTGGAAAAGATAGTTGGGTGAATGCTTAGGCTTCGGGGGTAACGTATGATAGTCCATCAAGGGTGGGAGGCGGAAGAATCGGCCGCCGTCGGGGTCACCATGAACAAGAATCTTTAAAAAAGGAAAATTATACCGGAGTTAGAAGGATGTTCGTAAAGCAATAACGTCTGGGTCTTCCTATGCTTCGTGGGTAGGGGATGTCTGCCGCAAAACGTCGCAATCCGAAGAAGAGTGTAACCCTCTTCTTGAGCTCTCCCGGTTACAATTGCGTTTTCTGCCAGCAAAGTCGATCTCCCTGACATCATTAGTAGTTGATGCGATGTCGTCCAGACCTTTGCTGCTTCTCGGCAACATAGCCGCGATAATCGTGACCACAGCCGCCTTTCTCCAGGCATTATCATGGCCCATCGCGGGCGTGCTGATACTTGTCTCTCTCGTATTTCCATTGCTGGCCAACATCAGCCCGCCTAGAGGATCTATGACTTCAGACCCAGCTTCGAAGATTCCAGCGACAACACGTCACTCACAAATGGAGACCAGGACTCCTCAACATCAGCCCCCTGAGAAACACACCACTCCAAACCATCAATCGTCGACAAAAATCGATCAAAGACTATCATCGAAACCGGATCCAGTCAGAACACTCGGACCGAAAGCTGGCCCTAACCTAACCGCTTCTACGATCTCCGCACCCAAACCTGGGGTACCAAATGTTGAACTCACTCTAAGACCCCCGGCTGTAAAGCTGGGACCTGATTTCAGCCCGACGATTGCAAAGGGCGACTATACAGAGTACGAGGTTGAACTGGACGCAGGAAAGGATTTTACAGGCGAGGTCACGGCGTCTGGCCTCGTAAATGTCTATCTCCTTGATGACGACAATCTGGACAACCTAGATCAGGGCGAAGAATTCTGGAGCGAGACAGGCGAGGAAGGCGTTGAAAATGCGAAACTGGAATTTACGGCACCCTCGAAGGGAAAATGGTTCTTCGTCGTGGAGAATGCAGACGACCGAGCCGTCTCTGCCACAGTGAACATCCAAAAGGGATCCCCTCCGACTCCTGCGTCAGCCTAGTTTTTCCTGCCCGTACTTTGTCAAGGTCCACCTGTTTCCCCGTCCAATGGACGTGGAGGAGACGACCTTTTGCTTGAGAAGCAGTCTCAGGTGATGGCTCACACAGCTCTCGGTGAGACCGGCTTTCTCGCCAATCTCAACGATTCGTGTCTTCCCCTTCTCCATGGCCTCGATGATTTTAGACCTCGATGCCAACCCTCGGTTGACGTTTCTCATTCCAGAAATGTAGGCTCGTGGATGGTAGGGCGGCGTCACGCTTGAGGCCCTTTTCTAGGCGAAATCTCCCACCAAGAGCTTCGTTTGCGTCCTGTCCTCCTCAGCCGGTCTGAACGTCTCGTCGAGCTCAACTTTGATCAAGTCAAGTCTCTGTCGGTAGTATTCGCCAACATTGTACCGTTTGACCATGTCAAAGGCAACTTGGAGATATTTCTCGACGCCCGCTTTGAATACGGTAGGCCCCAACTTGCCTCCGCATTTGACGCAAACTCCTTTCAAAGGTGCTCGGCGTGGTTTCCAATTGCACTTTGAGCATCTCGATCTCTGAGACGTGAACGTTCGCAGGTTTCCTACCAGGTCTCGTAGAATGTGGGTTCCGAGGACTTTTCTAGCAACTTCTTCTCCTCTGACCGCGACGATCTTGTCCGCAAGATCGAGTTGTTCCTTGACTTTATCCAGCATCGTCGGTAGTTCCTTGTAGGCGCTGGTCAATCGCGCGTGGTCTATGTCTTCCGTTGGGTGTGTAAACCCGATGTTCCAGTTGTCCGACGATGATTCTCGTGCATTGTTGAGGGTCGGGACAAGATCCTCGATCTCCTTGGGGTTCGCTCCCAATAGCGTTTTGTCATAGAAAGAGAGAGGGAATGCAGTGACTGTTTCGATGTTGAATGCTTGTCGTGCCACCTCGGTCGCGTTTAGTAGTGGAGCGAGCAACAGCGGGGCGTCCATCAAACCCCCAATCCTATCTGGGAGGTATTCTCTAGAGAAGTTCAATAGCACATCGAGCAATAGCGATACCGAGTCTTCGTCTCCATCGCAGTCTCGCCGTTTTGCTGCGTGGTATAACGGGTGGGCATAACAAACGCTCGCTTTGGTGAATCCGACGATTCTTGCCACTGCGCCGACGGACGTATGGGGCGATAACCCGACGACCAGATGCCCGATTAGGTCTTCTTTTTTCGATGCCTTGTAGAGCTTGTCCATTCCATAGTACGAGGCGAGTAGGTCGTCCAAGAACCTGGTTACTTTCAACAGGTACTCGCCGCAAGCTTCCGAGACGACAAGGTCCTGTATCTCCAGAGCGCACAACTGTCTCGGGTCAGAGAGCTCGCGCCCATCCATGTCATGTGTGTACCCTATCTCGTGGGCTTTCTCCAGGCTCAGTCCGATTTCTCCTGGTCTGAACTGGGTTAGGACGGCGTTCGACGCGTCAAACCGGAGGGTTCCGTCTTTGAACACGGAGACATCTGATTTCGCCCGTAACAAGGCCTTCTCTAAGGGCTCGGGCATTCGGGTTTTGTTGATCAAACCTTTCACTCCTTTCACCGACCCTTCGATTTTTCCCAGCTTGAGCCTCCCAACTGCCTCTTCCAGCATTTCGACCAGGTTTACGTTGACACTCCGATAGGCGACGAGAGAACCATTGCAAGTGGACGACGAATCGTGCGATGTTTGGCCGCACTTGGGACAGTTCGTGCTCATTTTCGTCTCTCGTCCGCAGACTGGACACTTGAGTTTCGATTCCCAGCGACCGCATTGTTGACATGATCGATCCACCAGGTCCAATGTTACCACGGATTTCCTCGATGCCTCTATCAAGTCACGGCGTGGGCCGCCGGATTGGCCGGTTGGAAATAGCCCGTGGACCCGTGGGGTCATGATTCTCTCCTTGGCCTTTTCTGGGCGGCCCATGCGTGCCCCGACAAAGATCGGCGCCTTGTTCTTTATCGGAAATCCTGCCAGCAAGCTCAGCGCTTCAAGAGAGCTTTCTCCCTTGACCTGGGTCGCTGGGGCTTCGAGATTCAGAATCGTCCGAAGAACCAGTGCATCATCATCTCGGAGTTGGATGGCACCGGCCACCATCTTGTGCGGCATTCGAGCCTGTTCCAGAATGTCCTTCAACTTCTCATCGTAGGGCAGAACGCAGGAATCGTCAAGGTAGTGGATGAGTTTCTCGCGGAGATAGTATACATCTTGGACCGTCACAAGGCTCCAGAAGTGCGTGTAAGCTGGATGCAGAGGAATTCCGAGGCTCTGGGATAATCCAATTGCCTCGCTTGCTCGCGGTTTGACAGAGAACGGGTTGGAAACGAATTCATGCAATCGTTCTGCCGAGACATTCAGCAATTGCCGTGCTTTGCTGCTGTTTTCTGGGTCGAGGAGCTTCTCCTTCAGTAACTGCGCCCACCACGACTCGACAAACCCCGACGGAACTAGCGCCCGATTGTTCTCGAGAAACTCCCCATATCCCACCAGCAGGTCACCGAGGAACAGTATCTTCTGAATCTTGTCCCGCAATGCCTTTGCTTCTTGAGGCGAGTCTATCCTCATTACTGAGCCATCGATGAGCTTCACGACAGGAGGCTCGATGCTATCGACCGCATTGACGATCCCAGCCTTCCCTGGCCTTTCTAGTCTCATCTGGACGCCTACCGCAAGAAAGCCACCCAGAATTTCCATGGTAGCCGGGTGAACACCGACCGATGCCATGCCAGTGTTTCGTGAGCGGCCGTATCGTATTCTGAAACCTCCGGCTGCTCCCGGGAAAGCGAATATTGGGCGTCCGCCGACAACGTCTTCCATGAACATGAACTCTTTCGCCTCTTCTCCTTCAGAAGACGAGGTCTTCATCATAGCGAGCCATCCCCAGCCCTCCAATCCAAGCTTCTCAACGATCTTCAGAACCTTGGTTGATCGTCCGAGTAGCCCATCATTTACCACTCGAAGTGCTCCGCCTCGGACCCTGTTAGTCTCGATCCGCATCAGATTCCGGTTGACCGCTACCTCGTCGGGGTCTGTTTCCACACCGTTCGGCTCAACGGTTAGACGCATGATCGCGTCTTTGAGGACGCTGTCCGGGTTCCGGTATTGAAAGCGGGCGATCGATCGCTCGTAGAGGCGTAGTTCTTCGACGAATCTCATCGCTTCCTGTTCCGATGCATGATAAGGGGGAATGTTCAGCTGCCGACGGACATAGTCGGCAACGATCATCGTTAAGCCCATCTCGGTGCCGCCTGCCGATCTCATAGGCCCCGCAAAATACACTGCCAGATGCTTTGACCCATCGACGTTTGTTCTGATCTTCACGTCATGGATTCCCTGTATCGGAGCGACGGTTACCGCCTCATCAAGCACGGCTAGCGCTGTGCGAATTGCTTGTTCGGCGGCATCTTCAGGTTCAAGGCTTCCGAAATGGTCCAGAACGATGTCCTCGCTGATCTTCAGAGCGGTTTCTTCGCGGGAAATCAGCTTACTGAGTTCGCGAATCCTCGCGGCAACCCCGACTGGTCCAACCGATTTCTCGACGCGCTCAGCCAGATCATAGGTGGTTTGTGATTCGACTTTCCATGAAGGGTCAAGTCCCTTCGACCGGGCCTCCGAGGCTATCGAGTACTGCCGGTTGTATTCTCCCTCTATTCTCTTCGCATAAACATGGTTGGGCCGGTTCTCTAGAACTTGCACAGCGAGCCTTCGACTACCCGCCACCGTAAAAGGGTTAATGGTCAATTTCTTGTTGAGACGACCGAAACTGTTTCTGAGCCTCGGCGGCCGCTCACTGTTCTATGGAGGAGCGAGTCTTAAGAGTGAGATGCGAATAGTTTGAGGAGGCGACGCGCGATGAGCGACAGTTCGCGAGTCGGAAACACAGGGAGACGCTCTGTTTGGGATAACAGAACCACGGTACGTCGGCTTCACGGTATCGAATATCGAATGCTCGAGGATTCCGATGACATCCACGATTTCATCAACACCGAGGTACGGAAGGAGCTGGAAGAAGATTTCGAGAGCATGGGCGAAGATCCGCAACATGACGCTCTGCTCAACTCGCTGCCGAAGCGGAAATGGAAGTTGGAAATTGTTGGCGTTGACGAGGTCCGGATGAATCCTTTGATCCTCAACTCGGCTGACCTCAAGACCGGTCGAAAGTTCATGGAGCGACTGACAGAACGTCGATCAGAGCTTCGTAAGTCGTTGGAGACAGGTGGAACGGTCATCTGGCCAATAGTCCTCCTGCGGGAACAGAAGCTACTTGTCGATGGATACTGTCGCCATTCAACCCTTCAAGAAATGAATATTCCCGAGGCTTACGGCTACGTAGGACGCTTCGTTGTCAAGTGAACCGATCCATCCGAATAGGATTTGGTCGCACACTCGAACCTGAATCGTACAACTCATGTCTGCACGAATCGATTTCAAGGTATCAACATGCCGCCACGTGTTGCTCTGAAGCTTATTTGCCAGGAACCCCCCATTCTATTGTTGGTTCAAGCCGTGTCCACTGCGTTCACCAGGGCTCTGGTCAAAGGCGAAAAGGGACAGAAGGACATGCAAAGAATTCCAATTGATACCGGTGCTTTCTTCACGATTCTGCCCTCCGAAGTCCTCTTCGAGATAGGAGCATACCCCTGGGACTTGAAAGTAAGGCTCGAACTTGACCGGGGAGATTCTTTGGAAGCCCGGGTCTATTCTGTCGTCGTCGCCGCTCAGGGACGAGAGGACGTAACCCTCGCCGTCACCTTCGAAGGTGCCCAGCCAGTCCTGGGCGCAAAGTTTCTGGAAGATCTTGGCCTGGACGTCGATTCT
>VBBT01000036.1 GCA_005881695.1 Candidatus Bathyarchaeota archaeon
ATTTCAACCGTTTCCAAGAGCCGATTCCGCAAACCCTTATCACAACCCCGACCGCAAAACGCGAATTCCATTCTGGGAAAGGTGGAAAAACTGGGAAGATGGGTTGTCTGCGCGGGATGGCCGTACGTCAACGACCGTCCCCATCTCGGAACCTTCACCCAGCTCCTCTCAGCCGATGTCTATGCCCGCTACCTCAAGCTAAAGGGCGAAGATGTTGTCATGGTCAGTGGAAGCGACGAGCACGGCACTCCTATCGAGGTAGAGGCTATCAAACTCGGTATTCCGCCCCGCCAGCTGACCAACAAGTACCACAAACTCATCGTCCAACTTCTCAAAACCTTCCAGATAGATTTCGACAACTATACTCGAACTGAGAGCCGAATCCACAAACAATTCGTCCGGGACTTCTACCTCAAAGTCGAAAAGAATGGCTACGTGTACAGCCAGAAGATAACCCAGCTCTACTGTCTCAACGACAAACGCTTCCTTCCAGACCGCTTCGTCGAAGGCGAATGCCCCTACTGCCACAACCCCAACGCACGCGGAGACCAATGCGATAATTGCGGCAGGGTCCTCGACCCGAAAGACCTCATCAACCCACGCTGCACCCTCGATCACTCGACTCCTATCCAGAAAGAGTCGGAGCATTGGTTCTTCGACCTTCCCAAACTCTCGGAACCGCTCCGAAAGTATATCGAGACAAACCCCAATTTTCCCGAAAACGCGCGAAACTTCAGCCTCGGCTGGATTAGAGACGGGCTCAAACCCCGCTCGCTAACCCGCGACAACGCCTGGGGCATACCAGCACCCTTCAAAGGAGCAAAGGGAAAAACAATCTATGTCTGGATGGAAGCAGTCCTCGGATACGTTTCCGCGACAAAAGAATGGGCCGAGAGAAAGAAGCAACCATCCTTATGGGAGAAGTACTGGTTTGATCCGCAAAGCCGCAACGTCCACTTCATAGGAAAAGACAACATTCCATTCCATGTTGTAATCTTCCCAGGGTTGCTCCTAGCTACGAGGGAGAACTATGATCTGCCATGGGAGGTCTGCTCCTCCGAGTACATACAGATCGAAGGACAGAAATTCTCCAGGAGCAGAAAGATCGGAGTCTGGATGGATGAGGCGGTTGAACTCGAAGGGCCAGAATACTGGCGCTACGCGTTGATCAGCCTGAGGCCCGAACAGAAGGATACCAACTTCACCTGGGAAGAGTTCGAGAGAAAGATCAACACCGAGCTGAACGATGTTCTGGGGAATTTCGTTCACCGAACCATATCATTCATCCAAACATACTACAAAGGAAAAGTTCCAAAATACTTCACGACCAAGGAACAGCACGCGAAGATACTGTCATCACTTAGCAATAGCCTCCCAAACGTGGATGATAGGCTAGGACACTTCAGGCTGAAGGATGCGCTAGAACAGGTCGTGGAGCTCGCAAGAGAAGGAAACCGCTACCTCAACGAGCACGAACCTTGGCGCCTCTACAAGACAGATACTCAAGCCGCCGGCGAAACCCTTGGCGTCTCCATCCAGATCGTCGCAACACTCGGCATACTGCTGCAGCCGTTCCTTCCATCAACCTCGAAGAAGATCTGCCTGAGCTTGATGGGGAAAGTAAGTCTTCCCTGGAAATCCGCTGGCCACACAATCGTCAAGCCTGGAGCGAGAATTCGCCCTCTCCAACCCCTATTCCACAAGGTAAACGCCAAGAAACTTCGGGCCGGGCTAGAAGAAATCAGAAGCAGGGCTCCTATTGAAGCTGAAGCTTGACCTACACGTACACACTAACAGGTCTAGCGACGCCTTCACATCCCCCAAACGACTAGCAGCTATTTGCAGAGATAGGGGACTAGACGGCTTGGCGATAACGGACCACAATGTTCTCGCGAGGGATTTGAGCGACGAAATTGTAATTCTCCCGGGGATCGAAATATCGACCCGAGACGGGCACGTGATCGGACTGCGAGTGTCAAAGACCATTCCCCGAGGGCTCTCGGCTGACGAGACAATTCGAAGAATCAGGGATCTCAATGGGGTCTCGATCATTCCGCATCCATATGACCTACTCCGATCCAGCGCGAGACCTCATCTTCTGACAGTCCGTCCTGACGCAATCGAAGTGATCAATTCCTCCAGTTTCCTCCATTCCGTGACATGGAATCGCGCACGAAAATTCGCGGAAAAAGAAAAGTATCCGATGACAGCTGGTAGCGACTCCCACATTCCCCAGACGATCGGAAGAGCCTACACTGAGGTGGAGTGTGGATCGAAGGATACTGGATCCGTATTAGCGTCGCTGAGGTCCGGAGCCGTTAGCCCCGTCGGCCGCCCCGTTCGGGCAACTGAGCGATTGCGGAAGCTGTTCTATGGGAAGCGCGATGAGAGCTAGTCTCTTTGGTTTGGAACTTGCTCCATCTGATACAACGGCACTGAAAGTGTTGTGAGCGTATCTCCTTCTTCTTGGCCGTATTCCGCGTCGTAGAGTTCGACGAAGTCGATGAACCCGTCTAGCGCTGTCCCATAGGTATATCCTGTTAGGAAGAGGCATACCGAGGGGTCCGACTGGGTGTAGACGCTTCCGTGAATGAAAGATAGATCAGATCCGACCAGGGAGACTAGTGCATCATATGCCTGAGCAAACTGAGCGGTGCTGAGTGTCGCAGGCCCTCGGTAGAGAAGTAGTGCTCCCTTGGCCTTTTTTAGAGGTAGGTTCGCTGATGGCGTTCTCAATGCCTGAATGACGGAGGACTGAAGCGTGTCCCCGGTTCTAAGTGTGAAGTTGCATACTGTGGCAAGGTCTCCTTTCGAGAGAACCTCCAGGATATCTCTCGCTTCGACGTCTTCCGCCCCTGACAATAGCTCGGTGAGACTCCGAACAGCGGTGCTCGCTGTCTCGTCGGTTGTTCTCGTGGCCGTGCTTAGATAGTCTCGGTCAACGCCATTGTCTATGACGATAGTGCAATCGCATGCTTCGACCATTCTCTTGAGCCCTCGCAGAGCTATGAACCGACGTTCTCTCTCATGAATGAAGGGAATCGCAACGACGGATACGACCGGACGTACTGGGGTCCGTGATCTTTGGGCGATGATCGGCGCGCTCTCCGTGCCGGTACCTCCGCCTAGGCCCGTAACAACGATTGTGAAATCAGAGCCATCGGTGTAACTCGTGACTCTGTGGGCGGCTGACTGAAACGTTCTCTGATCCTCTCGCCTTGTTACGACCTTTGCAGCGGTTGGGCTAACAGTCTGATCGAGGAAGATTTTGTTTCTAGCTAAGGATCGGGACAGCTGTCCTCTATCCGTGTTAACAGCTACGCAGCGGCTCGGGCTGACTCCTCCCCCTATAGCATGGCTCAACAAGTTGTTCCCCGCACCCCCTACTCCCACGACGGAGACCCGAAGGATCGGATTCGCGAGTCTCTCGGCCGAAGAGATTTCTTCTGCTGACAAAATCGATCAGTACAGTTGGGAATGGAACGATCATATATCATAGAATAGGCAGAGCGTATTCAAATCGTAATACGAAATGATACTTTGCTTGGTTGAGTTAATAAGCACACCCATCAGCCGCTGGTCGAAGTAGTCAAGTATGCTCCTCACGCACCTTCACCGCCCGAGGCGGAAATGTCAACGTGCTAAGAGTCTTTTGGATACTAGTTGATCCTCACGGAGTTTAACCGCTGAGCTTCGGGTTGCTCCATCTGAGTGTGAGCGTCTTTGGGTGTGACGCTTTCACTTCATCGATTCTTCCGACGGAAGTGTGGTGGGGAGCACTTCGTAGTTTTTCAGGATCAGTCTCCGCTTCTTTTCCGGCTTGGACGAATGCCTCGACGAGCTCGTCGAGGTCCCGGAGACTCTCAGTTTCCGGCGCCTCGACCATCATCGCCTCCTCTACAATTTGCGGAAAATAGACTGTGGGCGAATGAAGCCCCCAATCCAGCATCCTCTTCCCAATATCCAACGCTCTGACACCTGTCTGTTCGTTTATCTTTCTGGCGCTCAAGACGAACTCGTGTTTCCTCCGCTTGCTAAGCGGAAGCTCAAACTTGGTGCGCTCTAGAACTTTTGCCAGAACATAGTTTGTGTTCAATACCGCAGTTTCAGCGACAGCCTTGAGCCCATCAGGTCCGAGGCTCAAGATGTAGGCATACGCCCTAACCAGAACACCAATGTTGCCGTGAAACGCGGTGACTTTTCCGACAGATTGAGGAATGTCATAGTCGAAGAAGTATTTCTCTCCGTCAAAACCGACCAATGGAACGGGCAAGAATCGTTCTAGATCTTTTCTAACGCCTACCGGTCCGGCGCCTGGTCCGCCGCCACCGTGAGGAGTCGCGAAAGTCTTGTGAAGGTTGAGATGAACGATATCGAATCCCATGTCTCCCGGCCGAACCTTCCCCAGTATCGCGTTGAAGTTCGCACCATCATAGTATAGGAGCCCCCCTGCGTCATGAACTGCTTCCGCAATTTTGAGAACATTCTTCTCGAAAATCCCTAGCGTGTTCGGGTTTGTGATCATCAGACCCGCTGTCCTAGGCCCTGCTACTTTTCGGAGAGCGTCAAGGTCAACCATACCCTCACTGTTTGATGGGACGACAACAACGTTGAATCCGGCCATCGCGGCGCTGGCAGGGTTTGTCCCGTGGGCGGAGTCAGGGATTATCATTTCGCGCCGCTGTTCAAATTCTCCTTTCGATTTGTGATAGGCGCGCATGATGAGAGCCCCAAGGTATTCTCCGGCTGCGCCGGCTACAGGCTGGAGCGACATTCGACTCATTCCGGTAATCTCCGCGAGGAACTCGTCCAGCCGGTGTAGTAGGGCCAAGATTCCCTGCACTGTCGATTCGTCCTGCTCGGGGTGGATTTTCTCCAACTTGGGATTCTGTGCTATTGCTTCGGAGACTTTGGGGTTGTACTTCATTGTGCAGCTCCCGAGTGGATAGATTCCTAGATCTACAGCAAAGTTCTCCTGCGAGAGACGCGTGTAGTGGCGAACGACTTCCGGCTCCGAAACTTGGGGCAACGGAGGCACCCCATTTCTCAACAGAGTCCTTGGAACGTTATTCCAGGGTTCAGGCCCGACAATCTTACGCTCGATGTCGCTCGGTCTTGCTGGGTTGTGTCCTTTCTTGCCGCTGGCAGATCTCTCTATAATTAGCGGTTCGTCCCACTTTGCCTGATGAAACATGCGCTACGCCCCCAGAAGCTTTTCGGTGAGGAGCCGAAGCTTATCGATGGCTTCTGTACTGTGAACTTCAGTTACGCAGAACAGGGCACTCTCACCCAGTTCGGGGAAGTCTTTGACAAGGCTCTTGCCCCCATGGACTCCGTGGCTGAGCAATGACTTGTTCAATCTGGCCAGAGTTCCCTTGGCTCCTTTGAAGGAGACAACGAACTCTTGATAGTGCGGGCCGATGAATCGGGGCACCACGACGCCTGGTATCTCGCTGAGCATCTTGATCGCATAATTTGTCTTGACGAGAATGCTCTCGAAGAGTTGACGGAGGCCTTGGGGCCCTAGGAGTGATAGGTAAGCGGCTGCTCCTATGGCGAAGAGAGCCTCGTTTGTGCAAATGTTGGATGTGGCCTTTTCCCGACGAATGTGCTGTTCTCTGGTCTGAAGGACCATGCTGAACGCCCTCTCTTTTCCGTCGAGGGTTGTGGTCATGCCGATCAATCGTCCTGGTAGTTGGCGTATCAGGTTCTCTCCTCGGCACCCTATGATTCCCAGAGCCGGCCCACCGAAGTTCATCTCAGTCGATATCGACTGCCCCTCAGCTATCACGATATCCGAGCCATACTCTCCCGGAGGCTTCAATCCACCAAGCGATACGGGGTCAAAGCCTACTATTGACAACGCTCCCTTCAGATGGCATATCGAGGGAACATTCGCGACCTCCGGGTCAAGAATGCCGAAGAAAGATGGGACCTCGCAATATACCGCGGCAGTGTCCCGGTCGACTTTAGACTGCAGATCGGCGGAATCGAGGCCGCCGGTCCCCTTGTCGTAATTGAAAGTCTCAAGTCCAATGCCCGCAGGCTCGGCATAATTCTTCAGAACTGAAAACTTGGCAGGGTGCAAGCTATGCGGTACGAGGATCTTCTTCCTTCCAGTAGCTCTACACGCCATCCTAGCGGCCTCGCCCAGAGCCGTTGACCCATCGTAGAGCGACGAATTAACAGCGTCCATCTGCGTAAGGTCTGCAATCATGGACTGGAACTCGAACAGAGACTGGAGGATTCCTTGGGAAATCTCCGCCTGATAAGGAGTGTAAGAGGTCTGAAACTCAGTCCGGGCGAGGATAGCCTTGACCGCCGCGGGGAGATAGTGGTTGTAGATGCCTGCCCCTAGGAAAACTGGTATGTCAGCCGCCGACTTGTTCTCAGCCAACATGCGCTCAACATGGCTCTTGACCTCTTGTTCTGAGGGTAGCCAATCGACCTTCAATGGACGGTTTGTGCGCACCTGGGTTGGAATGTCAGAATAGAGCTCGTCTATGGAAGCAACTCCGATCGCATCTAGCATCATTTTTCGAATCGGCGCACCTGCATTCGGTAGAAAAGGATGGTCGAACGTCGCCATCGGAATTCTCAGCGCGGTCGGTTCCCGACTACTGATAATCCTTCGCTCAGGGAAATCATTTCTTTTATAATCGGCTCGGATGACTCGGCCTTCATGCTCCCTAGCGGGTGGGAGGTTACCACCGCTGTCCTACTAGCGATCATATCTTTTCCAGTGTCCCTAGTTCTCACTCGCTTTTTCATGCAAGTGAACGCAAGAAGGGGAATCTTTGGAATAGATGTCCACAAACTGAGTAAGCCGCGCATCCCGGAGATGTGTGGAGCGGCGATACCAGTCACGCTGATTCTCTTGTCTTCAATCTATGTTTTGATCGGCGGGGGA
Organism: Candidatus Bathyarchaeota archaeon; assembly: GCA_005881695.1. Lineage (GTDB taxonomy): Archaea > Thermoproteota > Bathyarchaeia > 40CM-2-53-6 > 40CM-2-53-6 > 40CM-2-53-6. Next base: position 6,911 of record VBBT01000036.1, read on the forward strand.
AACTCGATAATGATGCTTGCCTTCTCCCTGGTTGTTGGATCTGCAGCGGTCGTGGGAGCGGTAGATGACCGGCTGAAGATGAGGGGTATCTACAAGCCGCTACTGACTCTTCTCTGCGGTCTGCCAATAGTAGCTCTTGGATTGCTATTTCCTAACCAGGTGTATAATCCGACCTTACAGGTCCCAATTTTCGGAAGCTTCCATTTGCCAGTCATCTATCCCTTGAGCATACCAGTAGCCATCTCAGTGACCTCGAACACTACCAACATGCTCGATCCGCTGAATGGAACCATGGCCGGGGGCGTCTCCATAATATCAGCAGCACTCCTCATAGGAGTCCTCATTACAGCCCCAGCGCCGAGCGCTGTATTCCTATATGCGTGCCTGCTCTTCTCAGCACTGGGCTTCTTCTACTTCAATAGATACCCGTCCAGAGCCTTCGCGGGAAATGTGGGACAACTGTCGGTAGGTGCTGCGCTAGGAGCGCTGGCCATACTCAGCAGGACCGAGATAGCGAGCATTGTTGCCATGTTTCCCAACATCCAGAACTCGTTCTTTTTCCTTTCAAAAATCAAAAGATTCACGGAGCACAGAGCGTTGACCGCAAAACCGACGAAATTGCTCGACGATGGTCGCCTGGCCTCGTCATCCGACCCCAAAGCACCCCTGACCCTTGTTAGAACCCTACTAGTTGGTCGACCGGCCAAAGAGTCTGAAATCGTCTCTACTATCTTTGCCCTTTTCCTTGTTTCAGCAGCGCTGGCGTTGATCACGATGATTCTGATAGGGTGATGGGATTGAACCACCGGGCTGTTGCGCTACAACTCATCATATTCGTAACCCAGTGGGGGTTAATGATTATCGGATTCGGAATCCTTGCGGCTGTAGTAGGACCTCTTCGCATACAGTCAGACCCAAGTCTCGGCCGCTATTTTGACGCAGCCGTGAAAGCTATGATCGCGCTGGTATTGTCGATCTCTTGGTTGTTCATCTGGGACCGCCAAGTCCGAGTGTATTTCTACAGGAAGAGAGAAGATATCGCAGAACCTGTTTAGGAGTAGTCTTCTGCCTGCCATTTCTCACCTTCGACCATTGTGAAGCCCATGTCAGTATTCTTAGTGAACCATAGGTTCGCGGGCAGGGCGTTCAGAGTCTTGCTCGATGGGATCTTCTCGCCAAGACATATCCTTGCAGCCAGCCAAGGAAAATTCCACTCTGGATGACCTAGTTTCAAAGACGCCAGGGTGAGGTAGTGAACGTTGGTTGTGAACCTGCAATTGATTTCGGTCGGACGCGGGATGCCTCTGCTGTCCCCTTTTAGATCCACACAGAAGATGCCGTGAGGCTTCTCGGAAACGACATTAATCGCTTCTAGAGCTGTCGTGTTTACCTTGTTTGAATGAACCACTCGGTTTAGCTTGGAGGTGCCTCCGGAGCCTACCATCCGGTGCCCCACCCAGCTCAGCCGCTCGCGAACCATCGAGGTTACAAGCTTTCCTTCATGCCAGATAGACATGAAGCAGAAATCTCGATTCGGAAGATACTCTTCCAGGATGAAATCCGTCTTCAATCCTTCCGCCCAGTGGTAACTGATCCAGTGTTCTATACTGGGCCAACTTCTTGCTAGGCAACTCAGGCTTCCACCCGCTCCCTGTCTCGCCCTCACCCAGCAGGGAAACGCCACCCTCCTAACCAGTTGCCTGTTCCGACGACTGCGGGGGGAGAGAACGATAGGCTGTTTCCTGAGTCCCTTCTTGAACCATCTGGACAACGCCTTGTACTTGTCTTGACAGACTTTCACAGCCTCACGATCCGGCAGGAACATTGCAGCATGAACCTGGTCTCTATCATTTGACAATCGGCCGACTTCCGAGTCGGGCTGAGGAAAGACCATCTCAACCCTGTCTTTCTTGATAACTTGGTTGAGGCGCTGCAAATATCGAGAGCTGGTAGCCGGGGGGAGCTGATAGGATCTGTCGATCCATCCGTTGAGTTCAAGACTCGTCTTGTCTACATCAGTTCCGGCGAGGATAATGTTCTTGCCATCTTTGCTGACCCTCAAGCTCCAACAAACATTGTTACCCGCGCTACCCCCAGCACCGGTGACTAGAATACTTCGCATGACGATTCCTTAGTGCTGGGTTTCGTGCTTCTATGGGAATTATTAAGTAGGGAGTCTTTTCGGATGCTAATCAAAGTCGCACGGTGCACAATGGTTTCTGCAAATGAAGGCACTCGTACTCTCGATTCTACTATTGGCACTATTGTCAACCCAGCTTCCCAGCCCGGCTGTGGCTCAGACCAATTGCACTTCGAGCAGCTGCACTGTCACCGTTAGTAGGTCCATAACGACCAACAACTGGGGCGTGTCCTTCGTTAGTGATCAATTCAGCCTGACAACAGGATCCTCACCCGTTTCCCAAATCACACTCGGCATAGCCTCCTCCCTGAGTAGCAAGCTCAGGTTCACAGAGGCAGTGGATTCGCAATCAAACCAACTACGGATTTCGCCCCTAAAGTTGGCAAGTTTGAGCTCGGGAGGCAACTATTCCGCAATGGACATCGCGTTTCCTTCGGCGAAGACTGGAACCTACCGCTTCAATCTTACTAGCGTTTATTCTGACCTGCTCAGCTTCAACTCGACATCCAGCAATTTCGTTTTTGCCTTCGAACCTTTCCCTTTGATGGACGACAACTACAGCGTGACCAGCGCGACGCTATCGGTCAAGACAGGAGACTGGCCATCTCCTAAGGTATCATCTGTGATTGGAACTTTTGCGAGCGCAACCTTCAGCTCCCAGGCAATTCCTCTAGAGCCCTTCAATACAACCGTAGCAACGATGACTTTTTCGTCGTCCGGCACCAGCCAAAGCATCTTCGGTGTCACGGCGAACCGGACTATAACGCTCGCACAGACAGGCTCGATTCAAGTTACAGACTTTTACAACATGACGAACAAGGGTCATGACCTATCGAGTCTCACTCTACCTCTTCCGAAAAACGTTCAGACGGCAACGGCTAGCGACATAATTGGAAAAGTTAGCACCCTGACTGCAGCCTCAGCGACAGATGGGACAAATACGGTGACTTTCATTCCAAGGTTCGGAACTGTGAAAGCCGGAGCTTCGTCTTCGGTTAGAATCAACTATGCTCTCCCCAGCCAATCATACCTGACAACCAAAGGTTTGGGGCGATTCGAACTCAACTTCCATTTGTTCGACAATGTCAAGTTCGTCGAATCGAGCTTGCAGATGAAGATAATAACCCCAATGGGATTCCGCCTGAATTCCTTCAGCGGCCAGACATTCGCCAGTTCTGGAAACCAGATCCTAGTGCAGGTCTCCACTGTAACGCCGATGTCTAACTTGTCATTTATCATCGACTATCAATTGGACCCCTTTTGGGCAAGTCTCTCAGCCCTTAGTTGGGCTGGACTCGCTGTAGTATCTATTGTCGGCGTCGTCCTAGCAGTTGGCGCAACCAGTATGGCCGGTGTCGCAGTTTCAGGCGCCCCGTCCGAGCTTATCGGAAGGTTCGTAGAATTGTACGATGAAAAATCAGCTATGCGACTGGAAGCAGAAAAGATGGACGAGGACCTCTTGAGAGGGGCGCTTAACCGTCATGAGTTCAAGAGAAGAAGACGCGTCGTTGACTTGAGAATCGCTGAGTTGGACAGAACACTGGCGCCGGTCAAAGACCAGCTGTCAAAGTCGAACCCCCGCTACCAAGACATGATCAAAAGGCTCGAGCGAGCCGAGGCCGACATCCAAGTAGTCCGAACCACGTCTGCGGACCTCAGGAATCAGTACCGCAGTGGACGAATCGCTAGAGAACTGTATGAATCTCTGATTTCAGATCTCGCGAAGAGAAAGGAGAAAGCTCAGCAGACCATGGATACCATAGTCATTAATCTTAGAGAGGAGACTAGGTAACAGTCCTCCCCTGGTCCCCCGATAATTGAAAATCCGCTTAGAAGAATACGATAATTGGCTGGAACAAGAACTCCAGAAAGCACTACGCCCTACCAAGAACAAAGCGGGGAAGCTTTCAGACGACGCGCGCCGAGCACTTGATGAAGCCCGAAGCTTCTTCGAGGAACTGTCGCACAAAGCCGACGGAAACCTTACGACGAAGAAAGACCCCATCTCTTACCGAGCTGCAAGAGTCGTGGGACGAGTGGCCCGCGACGCTAACTCAAGCATAGAAAAGATCCAAATCCCTCAGGAGGTCAGTTGGGATTCCTACAAAGTTCTACGGGACAACCTCTCCAACACAGCTAGATCTCTCAGAGAGAGCAAAAACAATACCCAGAGAGAAATCCACGGACTCTACCTGCTAGACATGCTATCCTTCTCAGGGATCGTCGAGAGAATAGCGAAGGTAGGAGAGAAAACCTCTCAGTTCCTCGAGGGAGACGGAGAAAACCTTCAACGAGCAAAAACGCTCACCGGCATTGTTGAGACAATTCATCAGATCGGAGTTCAACTCGACGAGAAGAAGAAGGAGAGCGTCGAACTTGAACGAACCCGCGAAAAACTCTCGTCCGCCGTGAAAGAGCTATCAAACGAGATGGAGAAGATCACATCGAACGACTCTCTCAAACAAGTTCTGGAGATCGAAAAGGAACTCCGGAAGGAAAGCAGGGAATTCAGAACAGACACCCTGACCCATCTACGACGACCCCTCCGAAAACTTAGAGACCTATCCCAGCGAGGCGAAATCGCCCTACGATCCGAAGAGAGAGAAGCATTAGGCGAGTACATTCAGTCCCCCTACAAGAGCTTCCTCTCCCGAAACTCAGGACCCTACCTCACACCGATTCTCACAAACCTCAAGAGCGCTTTGGACTCGGGCAAGATGGGGTTCAGCCACAGAAAGACCACTAGAGTTGTCGTCCAGCTTGACCAGCTAACGACGACTGAACACCTCGCCGAGAAACAGGTCAAAGGCCGGAACCTCCTAGGTCAACGACAACGACTTCTCCACGACCCGGCATGCAAAAATCTCTATCTCGACAGGAAAATCATTCTCAAGAAGATCGAAGAAGGAAAGAAGGACGAGCTTCAAGCCACTGAGAGGCTCCACCTGGCCCAGGAAAAAATCAAAGCGCTGGACAAGCATTTCGAGGAGCTGTTGGTGCAGGCAGAATCGAAGTCCAAGGAGTACTTATCACGTGACGTTCGGATAGAACGACCTCGACCTTCCAGATAGAATATAGACCACCATTGATCCACCGGGGGTGCGATCCTCAGCAGCGAAAATTGCTACGAATGACTCAAACCATTGCTTATTCTATGGAGGAGAGAAGTGAACATGTCTGCGGTGAGCGTGCCCGTTTGGGTGTTCCTGGGGCTTGGATGGTAAGACGCGAAGACCTTGCGACCATCGGAGAGTTCGATTTCGAGCCCGTGCGCAAACTTGGGAATCTTGGACGAGAAGAGATTATTTTGTTTCAATAGAATCATCGTTGAACGATAAGCAAACTGGCCTAGGCAGAGGATGACTCTAGACCTATCGCATAGCTCCAATTCGGATTCCAGGAAATGAGCGCAGTTGGACATTTCTTCGCTAGTGGGCTTGTTGTCGGGAGGGACACATTTTACAGCGGCCGTCATATAAACTCCATGCAATTCCAAGCCATCATTCACGTCAATAGAGCGAGGTTGATTTGCATATCCAGCTTCGAAGAGAGCTCTCACAAGAAAGTCAGCGCTCCTGTCCCCCGTGAACACTCTTCCAGTTCGATTCCCGCCATGAGGTGCCGGGGCTAGTCCTATCACTACAATTGTAGCCGAGATGTCTCCGAAACCAGGGACGGGTCGGCCCCAGTAGTTCCAATTCAAAAACTGTTTCTTCTTGATCTTAGCTACTGACTCTCGGTATTCGACGAGGCGAGGACAAGCCCTGCATTCGACAACTTCCTTGTTCAGGTCAAGAAATCGTTGTTTTGCCGCAGGCGAACTCACTTCAACTGAACCCAAGTTCGTAACACCCATCCTGCTCATCCTAGCGGATGTTGTAATGATAGATTAACAAGTTCGGTGAAAGGTTTGTTGATAAGACCGTTCATTCACGTCTCACCATATAAGGACGGACCCTTCAGTAACTTATATGAGAGGGGCCTGGAACCTCGCAGATTCTCACAACAAAAGCATGGAATTCTGAAGATATCAGACGAATAACCCGCATCCATTAGCTGTTTTCTGCGAATCAATCTCTTAGTAATTATCCAGAATAGAACGGTCCAGCAATGATCGTTAGTGTACTGAATAACAAGGGCGGGACTGGAAAGACAACAACCGCAGTCAACCTCGCAACAGCAACCGCGATCGAAGGCAAGAAGACGCTGATCGTGGACTTAGACCCTCAAGGCAACGCCACAACTGGACTTGGCTTTGAAAAAGCAACGCTTTCGTCAACAGTCTACAACGTTCTCTCACAATCAAGGAAAGCGGAAGAAGTCCTTCTAAACACCCGCATCGAGAAACTGTCACTACTACCAAGCAACTTGGATCTAGCCGGCGCAGAAGTTGAACTGTCATCCACCCCCGGTAGAGAATACGTGCTCAGAGAATCGATTAGTCCCATCAAAGACCAGTTCGAACAAATCGTTATCGACTGCCCACCAAATATCGGACTGCTTACCCTCAACGCCCTCGTATCATCCGACCTAGTCCTCATCCCAGTGCAATGCGAGTTCTATCCAATGGAAGGACTTCCAACGCTTCTCAAAGTCATGGACCTCGTGAGATCTCGGTTGAAAGCAGCCTTTGACTACCGGATCATACTGACAATGTACGACCGAAGAACAGCGCTGTCACGGCGGGTTATGCAACAAGTCAACCAAAACTTTGGCGAACGGGTTCTAAAATCTGTGATTCCCAGATCGGTCCGGATGGCCGAGGCTCCAAGTAAAGGGCTTCCAGGCATACTATACCGGCCGAGAAACCCTGCATCAGAACAATACCGCGTACTCGCCAAGGAACTCCTACAGGTCCAACCGCTCGCAATAGCTTAGCTTGATTGCAGGGAAACTAAGCCACCCAACGCCGCATACCAGAAATTCATGACAGCCCCACTTTATGTTCTATAATCTTCTCCGGATAGAGCGCCTCGTTCGTGTCGGCTCTTCTGATACCAGTTGTCACATCGGAGATGGTTCAGAGAGACGTTCCCTTGAGGGATGCTAAAACGTCGTCAAGGGTCCTGTAGGCTCCCTCTGAAAGTTTCTCAAGGACTTCTCCAGCCCTCGCTCGTTCTTGCGTGCTCCTGTCATAGAGCTTCCAGCCTTGTTCTCTAAGGAGTCGGGACTTAGTGGTCGGGAACCCTGCATCTTCCTTCAAAACATCGCCTAGTGATTCAAGCCCGACATGATCCGTAAGCGAAGGGAACTTTCCAGAGTTCAGGAATGCCTTCAAACGCGCTGCGTCTCTGTACATCCTTACCCCATGAAACGCTAGAATGCTTTTCTCGAATTTCGGGCCGGAAGCCTTGGCCGCTATATCACGGAGCTCGTTGTCGTCAAACTCGTACACGTTCTCCTTTCCCTTGCCAAACAACCTACTGTAGAGAATGCTCGACCCTACCTTAGGGTCCTGCTTTGAGATGTCAATGCTATGAAAGGCATCGTGGTCGTGTAGAATCCTTAACGTATCCTCTGTTGGCGCTCCTCCTCGAAACTCGAAGGCGATGCGAGTCCTCCCGAAGCTTATCGTCGAGAGAAACGCATTCATTTTGGGAAGAAGTTCCTTGTCCCCAAGAAGCGCCTTCGGAATTAGGATCGTCAGAACACTCGTCCGCAGGCGTCTGCAGATCTTTTCCATGGAGTCAATAATGCGAATTGTTTTGGGAGTCAACTCTAGCCGATGAAGTTCGGCAACATCCTTCTGACACCGAACCGAAAACTCGAACTCAGGCAGGACCCTTTTGCGCCAACTCGCCACGGTAGCCAGACTCGGTAACTGATAGTAAGTGCTGTTCACTTCTACGAAATCGTAGACTGATGAGTACGCTTTCAGCCGGTCGCCGTGGGAGATAGAGAAGTAGTCCCACCCGCCCGCGCCAATGTGAAGCTGACCCATACCTTCTTGAGACGGTTTGCAACCTCAGATTTAGGTAAGAGGTCGGCGAAAAACGGGGCGATTTCTCCTAGGTACTTCTGGGTGGTCGTACCCTGAGTGGGTGGGAGTCTTCTACCCCACTTCCACTGAGAGCAAGCTGAAACACTACACGCAAGTATTTCCGACTGCCGAGATCGATTCTACGTTCTATGCGTTCCCCCAGTCGGGCACGGTGCTTGGCTGGAACAGATTTTCTCCCAAGGATTTCATCTTCTGTGCAAAGATTCCCCAGACTATTACTCATGACAAACTGGCCGATATCGGTCCCTCTCTAGAGTCTGAACTGGACCGTTTTGCGGAGTTGATGCTTCCACTGAACAACAGCGGAAAACTCGGGTGTCTACTCCTCCAGATGCCGCCCAAGTACAAGTACGATCTGAACCACCTGGAGAGTTTCCTCTCTGTCCTTCCCCATGGCT
>VBBT01000037.1 GCA_005881695.1 Candidatus Bathyarchaeota archaeon
AGGAACAGTGGTGCCGAATTCGAAAGCGAGTCTACCCGAGCAAGCGATCTGGGCGCCGCAGTCTCCCGTGTATTCGAAAGGGACGGGATGAAATGTTGCTCCGTGATCCTCCGCCACGGATTTGATCATGTCGCGAAGCCGTCTGTTCATGGCGACGCCTCCAGCCAGCAGAACCTCGTTTTTTCTCGTTTGGACTAGACTCCGCTCAACAGCCTCAGCTAGCATTGAGAACGACACCTCCTGTATCGAGAAGCAGATGTCGGCTATGGAATGACCTTGTTTTAGTAGTCGATTTGCCGCCGTGAGCAGCCCTGAGTATGCAACGTCATTTCCTTTTACCGTGTACGGAAGGGGAAGCAGATTCCGACCTTCGTTCGCCTTTGATTCGATAGGAGGTCCTCCCGGGGAAGGGAGGCCTGCCTCTCTCGCAAACATGTCCAAGAGATTTCCTAGCGTGATGTCCTCGGTCTCACCGTAGATCCGCCATCGTTTGTTCAGATGAACAGCGATCGCAGTATGTCCTCCTGAAACCAAGACAGCCAAGGGATCATGCGAATGTCCAGCAGCCATAGCGAGGTCTAAGTGTGCAACACCATGGTGGACGGGGACGAGAGGCTTGTCCAAGTAAAGGGCTAGTGCTCTGGAGATCGTTGCTCCTATTCTGAGGCATGGTCCGAGACCCGGTCCTGCGGAATAACAGACTGCATCTGGAGAGGCTCTATCTCCAACGCCTTGGAGGGCTTTCTCTATTACACCGCTTGAAACTTCGTTGTGATGTTCTGCGGCTTTTCTAGGATGTATTCCTATCCCCGTCGGCGGCCGATAAGTGGAGTTCACATTTGTGACTATCCTACCCTGATCGTCGATCATGCTCGCCCCAAAGGTGTGAGCAGTCGATTCTATTCCCAGAAAAAGCATGGGTTCTTCTCGAGCGCTTTGCTTCATTGGATCATCCCCTGACGCAACGGGTTGTGTCAGGGGTGCTGCGTCTTTGTGTTACTTGAGGGCTCTGGCCAGTTTATCGAACGATGTGTTCCAGCCCTGTTCAGCCATCTTGCTCTGCTCGCCCGCCGGCAGGCCTACGTGTCTCAATGTCATCCGGGTCTTCCCACCAAGTTCTTCAAACGTTACTGTCACCAGCATTTCCATTGGGAGGTCCGAGGGCATCCCGTAGTGAGAGGCCGGAACCACGTTCCCCTTCTCGTCCGCAAAACTGTCTGTGGAGACAATCCGCTGCAATGGAATGATTTCCCGATACACACCCGTGCTCCAATAGTCCTTGCCGTCCGGGGATCGCATGCAAAAGAGGTACTTGCCGCCTACGCGGAGGTCGATTTTGATGAAGGGGGCGGTGAAGCCTTCGGGTCCCCACCATCGTTTTGCTCGTTCAGGGTCTGTCCACGCCTTCCACACTGCCTCGCGGGGCGCGTCGAACACCCGTACGATTGTTAGCTCGTTTCTATTCCTCGATTGACTCATTTCTTCTGTTTTACTTGTCATTCTTTTTCCTCTAGATGTTTGGCCAGTCGGGTGAGGCGGTCCTCCCACAGGACCCGGTATTGCGTCAGCCAGCCAAACGCCATACTTAGCGGTGCTGCGTCGATCTGGCAGCGGCGTACCCTGCCTTCCGGCTCTACCCGCAATAGTCCTGCATCTTCCAGGACCCGCAGGTGCTTCGATATCGCCGGCAGACTCACCTTGTAGGGTTCTGCCAGTTCGCTAACTGTGGCGTCGCCGGCCGACAGCTCTTCAAGGATGGCCCGCCGTATGGGGTGGGCCAATGCCCCGAAGACCTGGTCCAGGTCAAGGACGACCTTAGCTTGACTAACCATCTAGCAGAGGGATACGCTCGGAGATTATTTAACCTTTTGGTTAAGTGATTTCTAATGGTTTCCGGACCTTCATTGGCGCTAGCGGGTGCACGTATAGCGCGGGATCAGAGTCTCAGGCTAGACCGCGTCGTACCTAAAGCATTTTGTGGTGTGGTCGTTCACCATTCCGACAGCTTGCATGAACGCGTAGCAGATTGTAGGGCCGACGAACCGTAGGCCCCTCTTTCGTAGGTCTTTGCTCATAGCGTCGGATTCCACGGTGGTCGCAGGAATTCCGTTGAGCGAGTCGAATCTGTGCTTGATTGGCTTGCCCCCTACAAACCGCCAGATGGGTTTGTCGAAAGAACCGAATTCCTTCTGCATTTGAAGGATTTGTTTTGCGTTGTTGATCGTGGCTTGGATCTTGAGACGGTTGCGTATGATTCCTGGGTCGCGGAGAAGACGCTGGACGTCTCCCCTTTTGAAACGGGCAATTTTCGCAGGCTCAAAAGCATGGAATGCTTTGCGGTAGTTTTCGCGTTTGCTCAGAACTGTCTGCCAGCTGAGTCCTGCTTGTGCGCCCTCTAATGCGAGAAATTCGAACAGGGTCCTGTCATCATGCACGGGGACACCCCATTCTTTATCGTGGTACTCAATCATGAGTGGACTGTTGCCCATAGTCGCCCACTGACACCTCCTCATGTTATTGGCCAATTTCTTCTAGTTCGCTTTGGTCATGCTTATCGCCCCTTCCAAAGCTTTTGAGAATTTGCGCTAGGGTTCGGCGCTGACGGGGAAGGAGCAGAATGAGAGAGACTCCAAGGGCTATGAATCCAGTGAGGATCAGGACTATCGATACTGGCAGTGGAATCAGGGCTCCGAAGACAGCGGTTACCACTCCTAAAGGAAATAGTATCATTCCTAATTTTTTCCGGTTCACCTCGGTCGTCAGCAATCCAAATGGAAGTGTCCAAGAACTGCCGAGAAGAGAGATACTAGCTCCTGCCCAGGCTAGCCAAACTCCTGTCTCAAAGGAAGACGTGATTACCACATTCGACGCTACGAACAGAAACCGCTCTGGAGGAATTGCAACGAATAACCAAACACCGGCCATTGTTAGAAGGCCACCGTATCTCGATAGTAGTGAGATAATCCCTCCTGCCACAACTAAGGATACTGCTAAGGACGCATTCGGCGCAAAGGATGCATCTGCGGTTTGAATCGCAGAGAGAGCGGGACCGGTGTTGTATCTAATCCAAAGCATGAATATCGAAGCCATAATTAGCGCCGAACTCACAATATTTGCCAATCGTTTGGCTCGCACAGCAGTTATTGGTCCCAAACAAACTACGACCAGGTTGGTCATCTTGCAAAGGTTAAATTTTGCCTGTAGGACAATCACGGTCCTCAGATATTTGAGGAATGAACCATTAGAAAATTAGTTGTGTTATCATTTGTAACGCTTGATGGAGTCATGCAGGCGCCAGGCGGACCCGAGGAGGATGCGAGTGGCAATTTCAAGCACGGAGGGTGGTCTGTCGGCTATTGGGATGGTGTTATGGAAAAGGTTATGGGTGGGCAGATGGGAAATCCGTACGACCTCTTGCTTGGCCGGAAGACCTATGAGATATTCGCAGCCCATTGGCCAAAGGCAAGAAACGACCCGTTCGCGGATAGACTGAACAAGGCTAAGAAATACGTCGTCTCGAAAACGCTTAGGAAACTTGACTGGGAGAATTCCGTACTCGTCAAGGGTAACGTCCCGGAAGAGATCAGGAAACTCAAGAAACAGGACGGGCCTGAATTGCAAGTTCACGGTAGTTCTGATCTTATCCAAACCCTTCTGAAGAACGATCTCGTTGATGAGTTCTGGCTGAAAATATATCCTGTTACCATAGGACACGGCAAGCGACTCTTTGGCGCCGACACCATACCGGCTTCTTTCAAACTTCTTGAAAGTAAGACCTCAACCACAGGCGTTATCGTAGCAACATATCGACGAGACGGAGAGATCAAAACAGGATCCTTTGACTTGAGTAATCAAACAAGAGAACTCAAGCCTTCAGACTCATGAGGGGAAGAAATGAGCCTGTCTAAACTTTACCTCCATCGAGGTTAGACTCGCCTTACGATTCCCGATTTTGGCCGTTGTCCTCTTTGTTTGTAGATTCGTCGGACTCTGACGGTTGGTTGCCGACCAGTTCGGAAGCCCGCCTATCTATGCCTCGCAGTAGTCTGTGATAGCTCAGAAGAGACAGGTAACCGATTCCCGTGTAGAAGAGCATATCAAACAACAAGAAGGCGAAATTGTAAGTCGTCACACAACAAGAACTCAAGCATGGCCCATTCAAAACAGAGTAGGCTTCATGAGGCTGAGAAGGGCTTTGACCACAAACAGTTCCACTTACTGTCTCCCAGGGCAGTGGGAAGCCATAGTTCGTTGTTGCTGTTCCGCTAGGCAAGTAACTGTACGAGGTCAGGACGTTTACGGAAACATAGCTCGCTACTAGTCCGAGAGAGAAGAAAAGTATCAGATACCTGAGCCGGGGGCGGAGCATTACCTTGTTCCTGATCCAGAGTGATTAGGCGTAAGAAGATTGCGGAAGCAGCTTGCTAGCTGCCCGTGTTGTCGAAACAGACAAGATTCGTAAGGGGGTTCTCGTGAACACGAGGTTTTGTTCTGACGCCAATCCCGGTACAATCGTGGCGCATTCCTGCGTTCCAACAGAGCGTTAATATCCAGTTCTTCGGTCTAACTGATTCAGAAGTCACCGTCTCCATGAGACAAGCGCTTAACAACATCGGAGGACGTTCTATTGGTAGGTGAACATAGGTTGCAGCCTGAAATTAACATAGGTACTCTTGGCCATGTCGACAATGGGAAGAGCACCATTGTCCAAGCGTTAACAGGGGTTTGGACTGCCAGACATTCTGAAGAGCTGCGAAGAGGTATCACGATCCGTATTGGATATGCTGACGCCTCATTCTATGAATGCCCGTCCTGTGAGCCCCCGTTCAACTATTCAACGAGCAAGATTTGTCCGAACTGTAAGAGCGAGGCCAAGTTCCTAAGATCGGTGAGTTTCGTCGACTGTCCGGGACACCACAGCCTCATGGTCACCATGCTGTCCGGGGCCGCGATTATGGACGGATCGCTCTTCGTAATATCCGCCAACGTCAAGTGTCCACAAGCACAGGATCGTGAACACATGCTAGCCGCGCAAATGGTCGGCCTACGAAAGATGGTTGTAGTGCAGAACAAGATCGACGTGGTAGACCGCGCCCGGGCTAAGGTGAATTATCAGGAGATTCGCGAGTTTACGAAAGACACTGTTGCTGGGGACGCTCCGGTGATACCGGTTTCAGCCCAGCACAAGTTGAACATGGATGTTTTGATTGCTGCGATCCAAGAGAAGATTCCCACTCCCAAACGCGACTCCTCTGTCGCGCCGAGAATGTCGATTCTCCGATCGTTTGATGTCAACAAGCCGGGTACCGAGGTGGAGGATCTTCTGGGAGGAGTTGTTGGAGGGTCTGTTGTCCAGGGGATTTTCAAGAGGGGAGAGGAGATAGAGATCAAGCCGGGCATAAAGGTGGGCGAGTCGAACCGGGTCACCTACGAGAGACTTGTCGCCAACGTGGAGACTTTGAAAGCCGGAGACGGAGAAGTGAAACAGGCGACGCCTGGGGGATTGGTTGCGGTCGGAACCGATCTGGACCCGTCGATAACAAAGTCTGACGGGCTGGTGGGAAATGTTCTGGGAAGATCCGGGACACTGCCGGATATTCTGGAAAAGGTCAGCCTTGATGTTGATCTATTCGAAAGAGCTGTCGGGACCGAACAATTGGTCCCAGTGCAGAAGATCAAGATGAACGAACCTCTAGTGCTCAATGCGGGAACCGCGGTTACTTCTGGATTGGTCGTATCAGCAAGGGAAGACATTGCAGATGTACAACTGAAGAAACCCGTCTGCGCTGACTCAGGCTCAAAAGTCGCCCTAAGTCGAAGGATTGGGGAGAGTTGGCGCTTGATCGGATTCGGAACTATAAGATAGGATTCGAGGCATTTCCAAGTCCGAGCAGAAAACAAATAGGACTGACCGACTTGAAAGGATTGAAAGGGGCTTCGGGTTCGAAAATCGTAATTCTGGCCATCGGGACAGGTCTTCTCGCCGCTGGGATCCTAGCGTACTTGACTGGAGTAATGACGGTCAACGCAGTATCCTACGCTTGTAGGGTGCAAGGAATCCCTTGCCCTGAACGCGAGGGCGCCACCCTCAGCATGGGACAAATGGAAGAGCTCTGGGGAGCAGTCTCAATAGTTGCAGGGGCAGTTCTCGCAGTACTAGGGTTAGGATCGAGAATACGATCCACTCGATAGAGTAATCCTCTGCCCTGTCTCGCTGTCCGAGTGACTCAACGCTTCCACAAATATGACAATTGCGCCTGCCAAAGATCCAACCCTATGAGACAATAGCCATGATTCGGAATAAACCGATGAATACAAGCCGCTCTCTTACCGTCCTCCTCGATACCAGTTTCCTTCTGATGATGCTAGAGCAGAGAAGAGACATCGAGGAAGAAATGGGAGACCTCATCAAAGGTCCAATCCGTATCGTTACTCTGGACATCGTGGAACGCGAACTGCAACGCCTCGGAAGAACACGGTCCTCGAAAACTGGCGGTCTCGCGAATGCAGCTCTTGAACTCTTTAAATCGAGAAAATATTCGATCTTCACATCTGGAATCGAAACCTCAGATACAGACGCTGCGATACTGTCTTTCTCATTGGCCAAGAATGAGCTGTTAGCAGTCGCAACAGTTGATCGCAAATTGAGGGCCTCTCTAACCAAGCTCGGTTTACCCGTTATCTATCCTATGCGTCAGCGAGGGTTGTTGATGTCAAAGAGTGCTGCTCCCAGTTCGACTTAAATAACGCCCAACGCGGGGACCGCGGTGTAAACAAGGGACCAACGATTTGGCAAGGCTCTACTCGGGTAAGAGAGGAAGTTCAGGGTCGACCAGACCTGTTAGCAGGCGACCCCCTGCCTGGTTCAAGTACGAGCCTGAAGAAGTAGAAGCCCTTGTCTTGAAACTATCCAAAGAGGGAAACACGCCTAGCCTTATCGGGCAGATCCTCCGAGACAAGTATGGCATTCCCTTAGTATCGCAAGTTGCCGGCCGACGCCTCGAACACATTATCCCGGAAGAGAGTCGGACGAAGCTTCCTGAGGATCTTGAGAATCTGTTGAGGAAAGCGACCAGTGCAACTAGACATCTTGAGAAGAATCGGAAAGACTATCCGAACAAGCGGGATTTGGCTTTGATCGAATCGAAGATTCATCGGCTTGTAAGCTACTATCGAAAGATTGGGAGAATTCCTAAGGATTGGGTATACAAGCCAGTTGCAGCCTCACTCGACTAGCCTCAACGAGCGTCGACTAGAGCTCCAGCGAACCGCCGACGAAACAGCCTCGATAATCAGAGAAGCAGCTTCTAAAGAATCAACCATTCTGACGGTGACCCACTTCGACGCTGACGGTCTAACAGCCGGTGCGATTTCATTTCAAGCAGTCAAACGTCTCAATACGATTGTTCATCTGCGAATCGTGGAAAATCTCAGCGAGAAGACGATCGAGGAGATCGGAGCCATTGACGCTGACTTCATCATTTTCTCTGACATAGGCAGCGGCTATCTCGACATCGTATCGAACGGCCTCAAGAACCGAGAAATCGTCATCGCTGACCATCACCAGGTCCTGGGGAATGCTCCGCCGAACCTCCATCACTTCAATACTCATCTGATGGGTTTCAACGGCTCAGAAGAAATCAGCGGAGCCGGAACAGCCTATCTCCTCGCAAAAGCGATCGATCCGAAAAACGTGGATCTCTCCTCTCTCGCCATTGTTGGATGTCTTGGTGACCAACAGGATAAGGGTCCCAAGAGATCCCTAATCGGCCTCAACACAGAGATTCTGGAGGACGCGGTCAAAGCTCGATTGGTCGAGGTCACGCAGGACCTGGTCCTGTTCGGACGACAGACGAGGCCGATTCATCGTGCGATCGCGTCAACCACAACCCCATTCCTGCCGGGCTTGAGCGGCGAGGAAGATCGCTGTCTAGCTCTACTCGACTCCGTCAACATTCCCACGAAGGTGGATGATCGTTGGAGGACTATCTCTGATCTCTCACTTGAAGAGAAAAAGCGACTTGTCGACAAGATCATTCAACACATGATTTCACTAAAACTCAGCGGAGAAGTCGCCCTTGAGCTGATAGGGTCCGTGTACACGCTACGCAAAGAAGAACCTTCAACTCCTCTCCGCGACGCCAGGGAATACGGATCTCTCTTGAACGCTTGCGGCCGCATGGGCAAACCTGGGCTTGGGATCGCGTTGGGCCTTGGGGACCGTGGAACAGCGTTCGAGGAGGCCCAACAAGTCTACTCAGAGTACCGGAAATTCCTGTCGAAATACATGAACTGGATAACCTCTGATCCAAAGTCACTGGTTCAGAAAGGACACTTGGTAATTGTAAGGGGCGAGGGAGTGATTGATGAAAACATGACCGGAGCCGTTTCTTCCATACTCTCTTCCTCGAACCTTTTCGGGGGATCGAAAGTAACCTTGGTGGTAACCGCGACAAAGGAGGGCGAATCAAAAGTCTCCGCACGTGGAACAGATCAGCTTATCGAAAAAGGACTGAACCTTGGCAAGATACTTCAAGATTTATCGCCTAAATTCGGAGGGTACGGAGGCGGCCACGCGATAGCCGCAGGCGCCACCGTAGAGCGTCAGAGCCTCGAATCGTTCCTCACACAATTCGAAAAGACCGTCGAGTCAACGATCAAGTGATCAGAGCACAAATCAGGATCTCGACACCGAATAAGGTGACTTCTAGATCGCTTGTAGCATCGGTCGAGCCGGATAACTTGAACATGAAAGGTCTCAAGGTGAGGGGAAGAGCATTGGATCGTTCGGCATATTTTACTCTCGAATTTGGTGGAAAGATTGAAACCTTCATATCCACCTTGGACGACCTGCTCCGCTGTCTTCAAGCTGCAAGGGAGACGCTGGAAAAAGTATCAAACTAGGAAAATGGAATAGAGACTGTGTCAAAGACTACCAAGAAAGTGCGGGACAAGTGGAGAACCAAGGAGTGGTACTCCGTGTACACGCCCGCCTACTTTGGAGAACAGAACGTCGCGGGAATACCTTGCGAGGATCCGAAGAAGCTTATCGGCCGAGTCGTCGAAACCACACTGTATGATATTACTAATGATTTCTCCCACCAGTCCATCAAACTATACTTCCTGGTCACCTCCATCACGGGCGACCGAGCTGATACGATCCTCAAGAGCCACGAATACTCGACGGACTATCTGAGAAGTCTGGTCAGGCGAGGAAGTACTCGTGTCGATGGGATTTTCACAGGTCGAACAGTGGACAACTATCTCACACGAGTCTACATCGTAGGATTCAGCCACGGCAGGATAAACGGGTCCCAAGAACACGGCATACGCCAAGTCATGGGCAAGATCGTTGCAGAAAAAGCGTCAAAGCTGACTTACTCGCAACTCTGCCACGAAATGGTGCTTGGAAAGATGGGATCCGATGTCTACAACGAAGCCAAGAAAGTCTGCCCGTTACGTCATATCGGGGTCCGCAAATCGAAACTGCTCTCTATGCCTTTGACGCTTGAGGGAGCAGAGCCCAAGCCAAAGGCAGCTCCAGAAATAATCGCGCCTACTCCTGAAATCGTCGCAGTTACTCCCGAGCAAGCAGCGTAGCGCTGCCCGCTTTTGAACCTGCAATTCGGCAGCTCCGGTATCCGTGGCAAATATCCTGAAACTGTAAATTCGTCAGTTGCCTTCGAGCTAGGCAAGCTCATTCCAAGGATCATCGGGGAAGAGCTGGCGCTTGGAAACGATCCGCGATATTCTGGCCCCGTTCTGAAAGCGTCGTTTCTTGCGGCTGCGCTTGAAAACAGAGCGAAAGTTCTAGACTACGGTTTGATTCCAACACCAGCACTCGCTTATCAGACAAAATCTCTTGGGCGATCAGCTGGGGTAATGATCACTGCTAGCCACAACCCACCGGAGTATAACGGGTTCAAGGTGTTCAACAAGCTAGGGGAGGCTCTCGACGACGAGACAAGACTGAGCTTGAAGAATCCGAAGCAGCTCCCGTACAATGGGAGAGCTTCTAGTCTTGAGCCTGCGGACCCAAGAGAGTACAAGGAACTGCTTGCACGTGTGGTCTTCAAGAAGAAGTGGAAGGTTGTGCTCGACTGCGGTAACGGTGCCGCGTCACAACTCGCTCCTGCAATCTATCGAGAGAGACTGGATAAGGTTACGACAATCAACGGGTATCCTGATGGAGGATTCCCGGGCAGAGGCTCGGAACCCACGAAGAAGAGCGTGCAAACTCTTGGTACCATGGTTGTCGAGACTCATTTTGATGCCGGGATCGCATTTGATGGCGATGCGGATCGAATGTACATCGTTGATGAGAAGGGGGCCTGCCCCCTGCAAGATAGGATACTCGCATCCTACATCGCCTTTCTCGCAAAACGCTCCAAGGGGCCCTTCGTGATCCCGCTCGATGCCTCTATGGTCGTGGATGAGATAGCCGAGAAACATGGCGCGAAGCTGGTTCGGGGTCCGGTGGGCGATGCAAAGCTCCTACGGGAAGCGAAACGGTTGGACGCGAACTTTGCTGGAGAGCCGTCCGGGGCATGGATTCACAGAGACTACAACAACTGTCCAGACGGACTCTTATCTGGACTGCTATTTCTCAAAGCGACTGAAGACCTTGGTCTCGGTGTGTCAGAAATGGTCAGGGATGTCCCGGAGTACCATATGATCAGAGAAGGGATGAGGTATACTGGAAAACTCTCCCAGGGCAAATTCTCCAAGATGGCTACGGGCTTGAAAAAGATCCTTGGGAAGAACGCGTCTGTTGAGACGAAGTTCGGGCTGAGGGTGAGCACTGAGACCGCCTGGGTTCTCGTCCGGGACAGCGGCACAGAGCCTGTGATACGCGTGACCGGAGAGTCGAAGGACAGATCCGAGGCAACGAGAGTTATGAGAGAAACGCTTCGACTCTTGAGACAAGTCCTGAAGGGTCGGTGAGGAGATTGAAGGCAGCTATCCTCGCCGCGGGTAGAGGAGAACGTCTCTGGCCGCTTGATGAGAAGAATCCTAAGCATTTGCTCCCCATCGGTGGAGAACCACTCCTCCAGAGAACAGTCGGAGGGCTTGTGAAAATTGGAGTCCGCGAGATCGTAATGGTGGTCCAGTTTGAGGCGGAGAAGATCAAGAGCTTCTTCGGAGATGGTCGACGGCTTGACTGCGAGATCAGTTACCTCAAACAGAAGCGGCTCGGAGGAACCGCCGACGCGGTGAGGACGTGCGAGAACGAGCTGCAAGGAGAAGACCGCTTCCTAATCGTCTACGGCGACAATTACTACGATCAGAAAGCTCTCAACAAATTCGTCAAGTCATCGGACTCTAAGGACCTGCTAATGGGTGCAGCGGAGGTCAAAGACCCATCGCGCTTTGGCACGTTGGAAGTCAAGAGGGGGAATATTGTCTCGATCCGCGAGAAGGTGGCTAGTGGAAATGTCGGAGTCGTTAACGCGGGTATCTACGTTCTCGACAACTCCATCTTCTCTGCCATACAGAAGACCCGCAAATCCAAACGCGGAGAGTTCGAACTCACAGATTCGCTCAGCTTGCTGATGTCTGAGGGGAGACGGATCCGGACGATTCCCTTTGGGAAGGGGGAATGGGTGGGAATCAGCTATCCATGGGACCTTCTAGAGGCGAACCGGTCGGCGCTGGATTCTGACGAAGAGGTTCGCGACGGAGAGACGGAAGTGGGCGCGCATCTAAAGGGCAGCGTTAGCCTAGCGAAAGGATCACTCGTGAAATCTGGATCTTACATCGAGGGTCCGGTTTATGTTGGCGAGGGTGCTGTAGTTGGCCCTAACGCGTACCTCCGACCGGGAACCTCGCTTGGGAGGGGAGCAAAAGTCGGTGCAGGCTGCGAAGTCAAGAACAGCATCGTCATGGACGAGGCCAAGGTTCCCCACCTGTGCTATGTCGGAGACAGCGTTCTTGGAAACGGGACATCACTCGGTGCCGGCACGATTACCGCCAATCTGAAGTTCAATGACTCCAATGTAGAGTCGAGAGTGAAAGGGAGTCTGGTCGACACTGGACAACGAAAGCTCGGCGCAATTCTCGGCGATGGGGTAAAGACGGGGATCAACGTCTCCATCTTCCCTGGAGTCAAGATTGGAGCAAATGCCTGGATTGGCCCCGGAGCGATTGTCAGAACAGACGTCCCATCAAGGGCCCGAGTAAAGTGACCTCATAAGATCAAGTAACTCGTCAGGAGAGACGTGTGGGCCTTTCATTGTTAGCGGCCAAATCGCCCTTAGATGTAGCACGCGCGAATCGAACGCGTATTGGCGTTCTAGCTTTTCCGATCTCTGGTCTCGTTGCAGCTTCGGCAGCTCTAGTTCCGGGGATCGGTATCAATCCTGCTGTTGACGCTGCTGGTTTCGCTCAGGCCGCAAATTACGTGGGTCTCGCTAACCTAGTCGGCATAGTCAGTTTGGTCTTTTTGCTGTTCGGCTTCCAAGCCTTGCAGGTGTTCCTCGAAAGAAATTCCGTCGACAGGTGCGCATTTGCGGGTCTGATTCTCAGCGTGAGCGGTCTCGGCCTGTTCTTGCCTTTTTTGGGCATCATTGCCTTTGCCGCACCGGTTGCAGGGAGACTCTATCTCAGCGGTAATCTTCAGGCAGTCAGCATAATCTCAGAAGCAACAGGCACATCGAACCCTGCTGCCCTTGCCTTTGGCGGAGTCTCTGTTCTATTCTCGGTTCTTGGGGCAATTCTTTTCTCCGTGGCCATTTGGCGATCCGGCAAGCTACCGAAATGGTCGGCTTTCGCTTATGCTATTTCGGCTCCGTTGAATTGGGCGCCACATTACGTTCCCGTTCTCTGGCTTCTGGGTGGAATTCTCCTCTTCGGAGCTGGGATTGGAATTACCCGAGGGATTTGGAATGCTCTAAACAAATAACAGTTGGCGATCACATGAAGCCAAGTCCCTCGACCCGCAACTTGCCAGGATGATCAAGTTCTCCTTCGAGGTGGAGTCTCCCTGCCGTGAACCACTCTGCGACCTTGATATTGGTTCGGGTGTGCTGTGTGACTCGCGAGACTGAGACTTCAGATGCCCCTTCTGCCAGTACGAGATATGGTATGATCATGTCTCCCATATGGCGATCCAGCATTGCCCCCGACTCGACCTCTTCGACGAGGACCTTTCCAGCAGTCGAGCCCACATCCTCCGAGGGCCTTCCTCTCTCCCCCAGAGCATCTGATCCCAGAATGTTCCCGTTATCTGTTTCCGCGGACAACGCTATTCCGCTTCCAGGCCCCAACTGTCTCCTGTCGTCTATGACCTCGATGTCTATCGAGGGAGACGGCAGCTTTGCGTCTTCGAGATTCTTCCTTGCAGCGGCTGCTTGTCGTTCGGCGACGTGTCTCGGTAGGGCAACTGCATGGCTCATCCCGTAGATTTTCGAGATTGAGCCAGGTTTCTCGTAGATCATCGCCTGCAGCGTGGAGGCACCTTTATTGGAGAACTTGACCAGTCCTCCTCCCTTCGGATAGTGTCCCCTTCGCACCAATTCCAACCCACCCTGGTAGCCGATTTTCTTTAGGATGGGCAGAGGTACAAGACGGACGTAGTCAATTGGTGGACTCCACTTCACATCGGTTCCACCCGCAATTTCCAAGTGAACTGGTCCGGGGGCAAAGGCAAGGATAGGCATGAGAGTTTGAAGGACGAGAGTGACGCTTCCCGCAGTTCCGACATCAAATCGGAAACTCCCCGCCCTTAGGTTTCCAGGCTTGAAAACGAACTCCGTAGCGCCAACCTCCAACCCTTGCAAATTAGCAGAACAAAGCTCGGCTGCCGCTTTGACCCCGGTCATGTGTTGTGGTCTTAATCCTGGTTCGGCTCTGCCTGCCCTGATATTGAACACATGGATCTCTTTCGATAGGACTGCCGCTAGAGCAACTGCGGTTCGGAGAACCTGGCCTCCTCCTTCACCGTAGCTCCCGTCTATCTCGATCATCTTTCGCCGAGCGTCCCAAGACGCTCTGTTAAGTCTTCGTCACATTAGGAGGCAACTCTCGTCGGATCATCCTAACTGTAGCGTAACCAAGTTACTACGCAGGAACTCCGCTGTTTAACTACTCTAGAAAGTGTCTGGTTTATCTGAAAGTGGGGTAAACGGTGAGCAACCAGCAAACGAGAGTGGCCTCTTCCTTTTTCCTGCAACATGTCAGCGCTGGACCAAGAACAAAGAAAACGACACGAGCTCTTTACAAAGGACCTGCTAGAGAAGAATCTTGAAATTCGGGAACTGCCTGACGGCTATGGATTTCGCTTCCCGAACGACAGCTTGCTCTCTACAGCATTATCAGAGTGGGCCACTCTGGAACAACTCTGCTGCCCCTTCCTCACACTCACCCTAGAGTTGCATCGCAATCAAGGACCCACCTGGTTGAAGCTAACCGGAGAGAATGGCGTCAAGGAGTTTCTCCGAGCAGAACTGGGGATCTAGCCTAGATACGTATGGGCAAGACTAGTAGCAGAACATCGCAAGACTATTCTTTAAAGAGACCAGTTCTTGAAAGGAGGAGCGAAGCAACACATGGAGAAGCTGACCCTCTCAACTAAAGAGCACGATGGAACCTGGTTCGGTGTCCTGATCGGTAATCGGGACAAACTACTCGCCTCATCATTCTCAAAATCACAGAAAAACCTCGTAAGACACCTTCGCGCCGACGCTCCCAGAAAGCCGATTGAGAAGTTCACAAACGAGTCGAACGTTGCGCTGAACGAGATGATCGACCTCTACGAGGGAAGACGAACGACCAACCAAGTACGTCTTGAGTGGCAAAATGTGTCAGAATTCGAGAAGACCGTCTGTCGGACCATGAAGGAGATTCCAAAGGGAAAAGTCGCGAGCTATGGAATGCTAGCCAAACGAATCCATTCCGGTCCAAGAGCCGTCGGGACTGGCGTCGCTAGAAACCCTTGGCCACTATTCGTCCCATGTCATCGCGTTGTACCTGCAAGCCTGGAGATTGGCAATTACTCCGTTGGAGGAGCGCTGTCTGATTACGGTTGCGAGGTCAAGCGGGACCTTCTGGAGCGAGAGGGCGTATCAATTGAAGGCGACAAAATTGCATCGAAGGCCCTCTGGGTTCCAACCGGAGCCTGAGAGTTGACGACCGGCCTCTATATCGGCCGGTTCCAGCCATTCCACCTCGGGCACCTTGAAGCCGTAAAACATATTCTGGGCAAAGTGGACGAGCTAGTCATAGTCGTAGGAAGCGCGCACGACAGCCATACTATCGACAACCCGTTTACCGCCGGCGAACGGATTACAATGATCCGGCTGGCTCTAAAGGAAGCAAAGATAGATGCGAACCGATACACGATACTGCCTCTTCCCGATGCCGAGTTCCACAAGGTATGGGTCTCACACCTTCTCTCTCAAACGCCAAGCTTTGACCTGGTTTTTACAAACGAACCGCTGACAGGTAGGCTTCTCAAAGAGGCCGGAATGCGAGTCGAGAAGATACCCATGTTCAACCGAGGCGCGTTTACGGCAACCGAAGTAAGAAAGAGAATCATAGACGGAAAAAACTGGGAGGAACTCCTACCAAAATCTGTTGCCGCCTATA
>VBBT01000108.1 GCA_005881695.1 Candidatus Bathyarchaeota archaeon
TTTCCACCCGTTGGTTGAGCTAGAAGCTCATCGCAAACGGTGCATTTCACATAGTTGCTTGTTCTCTCGAAAATTACCTGTTCATTCGCGCACTTTGGGCACTTCACTTTTAGGAATATGCTTCGAGGCTTCGGAATCAGTTCCCATCGCAAGGGTTAGGCTCCAACCTCCAGTTTTCTCAGCCTGATACCTAGCCTCTCAATTGTATAGTTGCAGGTTCGGCATTTCAGTTTGACAAGAGCTTTCTTGGTTGTCTTGGCAGTGCGTTTCAGTTCGGGAAATTTCTGTCCGCCGTACCCATGCTTACGTCTTTCTTGTCGTCTGGCTCCCCACGATAGGGTCCGCTGCTTGCCTGCCTTGTAGACTGCGACAGCGTGTGCTGTGTGGTGTTTGCACTTGGGGCAGTAGGTGTTGATCTCTTTTGGATACTTCGTTTTTTCTTTCACCGTGGGGAAGGCTGGTTTGGGAGCGGGGGCGTCCTTTTATCCATTATCCCTGTTGCTTGGTCTGATCTCGATCGCGGTGCTTTGCCGTATTAGGCTCTCAGCATTCTCGTACGGAAGAACGGCGATGTCTTCTTTCAGGAATGGTCCGTGAGTCTTCAAGTCTACACCTATGATAGAGGGCATGTCTTTGACGAATCGAAGTAGGAGCTTGTCTTTCTTTGTCTCTGGAGAGTTCGAGGGCTCTATTCCCTGAACCGTGTCTTCCTTGAACTTTCTATAGTGACGAGCAAGAGTGGAGAGTTCTTCATGAGCCCATTTCTCCGAGGCGTGCGTCGTGACCTGCGCGTTTGTCTGGGACGTGCGCCAGATTTTCGAGAGTCTTCGATCTATGAGTTCGACAACTAGTCGTTCGATTCTCTTTGTTTCCTCGTCTAGAAGGATGGCTTTGAGGGATCGTTGGTCTAGGTTTCTCTGTGCTTCCTTCAATCTTCTGACGTAAGCGGCTACGTCTCGAAATAGCTCGGGTCTAAGCTCCTGGAGTTCGTGGCTGTGGAACTCTCGTCGCCACGCTTCAATTGTTTCATCATAGATAGTAGGCGTGGAAAAGCATCTCTCTGCAGGACGATGGCTAACTCATTGGCGATCTAATAATATCTTGATGGTGGTCTAGGCGATGGGCTGTGCTCGGCGCTTGCAGAGAAGGAGCATGGCAGCGGCCGAAGGCAATAGTACAGTCTCGTCCTGGTATGGTCCGAACCGTTCTTCTCCGAGTCTAAAGCCTGGGGACTCCGTGACTTTGACCTTCATTTCTCCCTGGAACGCGAGAGGTTCTGTGAATGGATCGAACTCGTCGAGTCTTTCCTCCGGAACTTTCATCGCAAGTAGTCCAGTGTGCCCGTTAAGGGTTCCAGGCATTCTGATGAGTCTGTGAATATCGGTCGTTACGACCGTGTCTATTCTTGCCGATTTCTTCTCGACGGCCTTTGACACCAGGGTTTTCCAAGTGGACATTCCAATGCCCTTCACTGAACTCCAGAATGGCTTCCGAAGCAGGTCTTCCCTATCCCAGGACCTCAAGGCGCTGACCTGAGTTGATGTGAGGCCTATCTGGTCGATCTCGCTTCCGAGAAGATCGTAGATTCCTGCAACTATTCGTCCCCTCCAACCCGGCTGACCCATTAGCGGGCCTTCTGCGACCCTTGTTCCGCCAACACTAGTCTCCTCTAGTTCGTGTAGTTGTGGGTCTAATCCCTGAGCTAGAAGATAGTCGGCTATTTCCCTGCGTTCTTCTTCACCGAGCTGTGAAGTTTGTTTGGAGTATACATGGACGTGGTATCCGCGGTGTCCTGAGAAGAATAGTCGGGTGGCTTCATGGTCTATTCCCAGATCCGTGTAGAGCATCTCCAAGAGCTTTGCAGTTTCCTCCTTCGCCTCCTGGAGGCATCTATCGCAGAGCCAAGTTTGCTCTTCCATACGATCATTCTTACATTTCGGGCAGAGCTTTGGAGCACCTCCATTTCCTATTGTGCCGCACGCTTTGCATTTCCAATTGTCATGGTCCGGTTTGCATGGTGTGTTGAGATGGTCCGCGTCAATATCGAAGACCAGATCGGCACCGGTCCATCCCTTCTCGTCCATCGGTGCCGTAGGTTCGCGATAGTAAGCCGTGGAGAAATAGACATGCAAAGGGACTAGGTCTCTCACAGCAGTCAGGAGTGAACCTGGGTCTTTGAACGAGCGATGCCTTACCATGAACTTTCCATTGAAAAGCAGGAAGCCGTATTCCCTCTCCGCCGGGCTCGGAGGCGGGTCCATCTGCCTTTTAGGGTCTAGGTAGTATTGTTGGAATCTCTGTCTGATCGCTTGTTCAGCTGGGTTCACGTTTCGGCCCCCTTCCAGTCAGGATTCCTGCTTTTCTCTTGTAGTAACTCAGAGGGTTCCTGATTGTGCTGCAGATCTCATCCGGCTTGTAGCAGACACCGTAAGTCTTGAGTGTCGTGCACATTGGGCAGGTGTACTTTGTTCTCCCGCCTCTCTTGCCGGCGATGTGTTCAACCTGGTAACGGGTCATTTTCTCCGAAAAGTCGCTGGCAGGCTTGAATGTCTTGACTATCTCCTCTTCTCCCGCTCCGATGTTAACGAGGAACGATGCAAGTGTGAATCGGCCCATGTGTTGCACATTCTTTCCTTCAGCGAGATTGTCAATGAGGTGTCTCACACAGGGAGGCATTGCCTCTGGCGAGGGTACTTTCGGAAGTTCATAGTGGGACGGAATGCCGAGCCATTTCGTGATGAGTCCTCTTGTCCGTTCGACTTTAGGCTGCAGGAGCTTCGGTACCTCACCGGGAAGCCTACCGCTCCTGTTCACTATTCTCGTTCTGACCTCTTCCTCAAGGAGACGTGCCAGTTCTTCTCGGGTGGCATAGACTGAACCGTGGTCCAGAATCCTGTTGGGCAGCTTCCATTTTGGCTCTTTGAGATGAACAGAGTTCCTTAAGTAGTCGGCTAGTGAGATTGCGAAATCGTAGAACCTTTTTCCGGGCTGGGCATCGATCTTGTTTAGCTTCCAGCCGAAGGTTGTCCGGGCGATGTAATCGAGCTTCTCTGGGCTTTCCTGCCGGAGTAGTTCGTAGGCTCTCTTGGCTTCTGCGAGCGCGAATCTTCTCTGCGCCCTCTCCTCCCCGGTAAGGCTCAGGATCAGATTGGAAACGGGGAATGAGAGTATCTCCGCGTTCTCGTTGGCAAACTCGTTCGAGACTCTTCCTTTTGAGAGGGCTTCTTCCAGCCTCTTTTCTGCTCTCTCGAGGACCGGGCTGAAGTCTGGGGATGCGATGTCGTCGATGGAAATTCCTAGTTCTTTGATGTAGTCGGAGGCTTCGTTGAGGAAGGGATACTTGGCTAGGTCAGCCCTTGTTAACATAAGGTTCTTCTTATTCGGCCTCTATTCTTGGGGCGAGATAATAAAGAAGCCTTCCTTGCTGGGGCATTTCGAACTCGACTTTGATCGGCATGTTGGTGGAGAACTCGAGAGATGTGACCTCTGAGGCTCCTGAGCCCGCTCGGATTATCTCTCCGAGATAGTTGAGGTTGTACGTAGCTTTCGCGGGTTCTTTCACGTCGAGTTCGAGGATGGCGTCGCTTCCCTTATCGAGTTCTATCAGGGCACTAGTCAGCTCCCCTGATGCTCTGACAACGAATTTTTCCTGGCTTACCTCGAACTTGACGTTGTCGCTTATGGATTGTGCGTCATCGATGATGTCTCGCAGGCTTGCTGCTGTAATCTTGACTCTCGCGTTGAACGGGACCTTTGGTGTGGGAACTTCTTCGGTGGAAGGTTCGAGGGTCGGTGTTATGAATTTCCTGACAATGTTGCCTTTGAGAGTGATGTTGAGCTTTTTGTTCGCATCGTCATAGACGACCTCGATGGATTCATCACTCTTGGTTCTTTTCAATAGTTTGAGGAGGTTCGATACGCTCAGACGGAGCTTGGTTGGAGCCGTGCACTCGTAAGTGTCGAAGGCTGTCTTGGGCCATTCGAAGTCGACCATGGCTATGTGGGATGGGTCCATGGAGCGTAGCTTGATCCCATCGGGCGATGCGTTGAAGTCAGCCTCTTCGATCAGGCTTGAGATTGCCCCGATCAGGTTGCGGAAGAGCCGTGCATCGTTCATTGTGGCTTTGAACATGGGGTTTGCCGGCTTTTCCTTCTTGGCCGACGTTTCCGCTATTGAACTTTCTAGCAATTTCTAACTGTTCTCCCGCCATGTGGCTCCGCAGTTGGTACATCTAAAGAATTGGGTCGAGGACTCGTCTCCACCCCTCGTCTGGACGAGCCAGTAGAATGCCTCGTGATTGTTGCACTTGGGGCATTCAGCCTTGGCCTTGGGTAGGGTCCGTATCTTCTGTTCCTCCCGGCCTATGACCACTATCTTCTCCTTCTCGTGGGCCAGCTTGCTAACTTGCTTGTCGCCGCGGTTGCTCGTGTAGCCGCATTTTCCGCAGGCCATGAACACCTTCTTCTCTCTCTTAGCGGGCAGGAGCGTGGACCCGCATTTCGGACAGAACTGCAAAACAGGTTCGCTCTCCAAAAGCCTAGGAGGCGAATTTATTTGTTAGCTTGGAAACCCATGTTTTTCCCGAAAAAATCGGGATCTGGCGACCAAGTGGGCGATTCGCAAGGGCTCAGGGAGCATTCCTGTTGCCCAGGTTGTGGAGAGAATTTGCTGAAGGACCCGGGGCGGAAGGAGACTTTTTACCTGCAACCATTTCGTTCCGATCTTGTATGGTTTGAAGCCGGTTGAACTACTGTTTCTCGCCGAGTCGATCTGGAGGACTGGCAGCCTAGTCAACCTCTCAATGACCTTGGCGTCGAGTCGCATTTTGGGATCGTGCGTCATGACCAGCCTAAGTTCCGGAAAGAATCTCGTCCCGAGGATCGCAGATCGAATTGACTTGCTCTCCGGAATAGGCTTCGAAGGAAAGACTACAATTCCGTCTAGGAATGTACCGCCCCTCACGATTGCACCCACCAGGCGCCGAGGGTTGCACAGGTCGAGTCCTAGTGTCCTGATCTCCTTCTTGACCGTAAACTTGCGCGTCATGATTGTTTTCTAAGCTTGGACAGGGCCATGTCAGCCAACACGGAGAAGTTCTTGCTGGGGTCAAGATTCTCTGTCTTGAGACAAGACACAATCTCCTCAAGTGTGATCATTTTCTGCAACCAGACATATCCCAGCAAAGCCTCTAAGCTGTTAGCCACTTCTCCTCTACCGACTCGTCTAGGGAGATGCTTTCTCAGTCCAGCCTTTACAGCGGCGTCTGCCAAGATCCTATCCTGGACCTTCGTTCCCTTTGGCCGACTAGTGGTTTCTGTTAGAGCTATTGAGTAAGCGAAATTCAAGAGGGAGTCACCGAACTGGGCTAGTTCGGTGTTTGTCAGAATCTTGACAAGACCCTCCTCACTCAACCGGGATCATCCCGAGCTAGAGATTATTGCGCTATTGAAGACGCTCACTCGGAGAGGATAGATGGTAAAGCGTAGAGGGAACTGATTATCGAGTCAGCTCCCGCCTCCTCCAATTCTTCTCTTGAATAGAATCCCTGGGGTAGCCCGATCGCTCTAGTTCCCGCCCGTTTTCCCCCGAGCATATCCACAGGCTCGTCTCCAATCACAATACATTCTTTCGGCGCAAGGTGGAAGTCTGCGATGGTTTTGAGGTAGGGTTGTGCTGATGGCTTGAACTCTGCAACTTGTTCCGGGGTAATCGCAGAGCGGAAATAGTTACCCAGTCTCCAAACGTCCAAACGTCTCGTGAGCCGTGCCTTTCTTACAAAGGTCACTATGCCCATGACAAACCCTTTCTGCTTGAGTTGTTCCAAGAGTCCGACTAGATCGTCTCCTGGTCCCGTCTCATCCATTTTGGCATCTAGCTTCTCGAAAAATCTCGCTCGGACCTCCTCGTCGCGTTCAAGTCCTCGCTCTCTAGCAAGGGAGACGGCGATTCCGCTTATCTTGAGAGTTTCCCGTGCCCCGCCGTTTCTGATCTCGCTTCGGGCCAGCCGGAGAGCCTCGTAGGCTGTCACTTCGAGGTTGAATCCTCTGAGTGTCTCTTCGATCAGTGAGATCCAGAGTCTCCAGTCTCCGTAGAGCGTGCCATCAAAATCGAAGATGATGCCCTTCGAAGGCAGAAGGCGTTCCCCGGTTAGCTTTCAACATCGGCAGCTGCGGCTGCACTGAACTTTTCTATGAATTCCTCAGTGTCCTGATGGATCTTTTTCGCGGCTCGCTCCAAGGCCTTCTCGGCGGAAGACTCGCCTTTCATTCTCAAAGTTATGACCGGTCTGGTGAATAGCGGGTGGGGAAGGTCGTAGCCTGCCCAGTCCACCGTCTTGTCTTCCAAGAGAGCGTCTTGCATGAGATGTCCGAAAGTGTGACCTTCGCCTTCTACCTCAACTTTGAGGAACCCCTTGGATTTCTTCAAAACGTTGACCTTCAACTCGGGACGTTTCCTCCAGCTCCGAAGTCCTCGGCCAATCGTCGTCTCTCAACATTCAGGCACTGCGTACAACGGAGAATTCTTCCAGAGAGTACGAGTTCGCCTCCGCATCTAGAGCAGTAGGCTTTGATCACGCCCATGTCCCGTCCGACTGTAGTCAGCTTGGGTATCCGCTGGCTTACATCGATTACCTTTCCCCGGATAATGTCGTTAGGTTTGCAGACGTCGCCCATGAAGCGCTCGAATCTCGGACTGGAATTGGAGATATGCAGCATACCTGCGAACGGTGGTTGCAGCTTGTGCCCGTCGACTACTATGATGTTGACGATGGCCATTTTCTCTTGGACCTTCTCGACAACACCGATGATCGTGGATCCTTCCTCAGGGACGATCGGGGGTCCTGCGGAGGTTTTTACCGAGACTATGTGTCGGTTGGAATCGACTGCGGCCAATCCGGTTTGGGATGAATATACTGTTCCGTCTACCTCGACCGTTCCGCGGCCTGGCATGAACTCCTCGACAACGCCCAGTTTCTCTCCTGGAACGACGAATTGTCCGTCCAGCTTCTTTATCATGGCTGTTCTTGTAACCTTTCAGGAACAGTCCTCTTTTGGTCGGCCCGATTCTTATACCCTTGTCTTGAGGCGGGATTATAGATGCGGGTTCGATGCTCGCCAGTGTCAGGCTGGCTGATTTTTCCAGAAAAACCGTAGCTTATTGCATTTTTTGCCCGCATTCGGGGCAGAATTTGGTCCCGGCGGCGACCGGTTTCCCGCAGTTGGGACAGGGTGTCATGGCTTGTGCAGGGGGCGGTGCTACGAACATGGTTGCTCCACAGTTAGGGCAGAATCGAGCTCCCTGTTGAACCCCGTTCCCGCACTTGGGGCATGCGACGAGTGCCGCCTGGGGTTGCATTGAGGGTTGCATCTGCGCGTTCATTACCTGGGGTATGAGGACCATTCCTGACCCGAGTCCGGCGCCCGAAGAAGAGCCGAGGCTGGCTCCAATGTCCTTAGCGGTCTCCATCCTCAGCACGTCTGATGTGGCTGCTCTCTGTTTGATCCAGAAGAGTCTATCTCGAAACTGATCAGAGGTGTCGATGCCTTCGAACTTGAAATCAACAAGGTCGGTTCCGATCCTTTTCAGAGCGTCGTTGATGTTGACCTTTACAGTGACCGATGCCTTGTCGAGCTGGGTGAATGCTGTTTGAAGATCATATTTCGACATTTCGTCGATGACTCTTTCGTTGATGAAGCCTCGGATGAAATCGTCGACTTGTGAAGTGCTATAGGCGCCCTGTCCTCCAACGACCTCGTTAACGAACAGGTTGGAGTCGGTTACTCTGAGCCAAGCCGTCCCGTGAACCATGAGCGGCGCGAGCTCTGTCGTCTGGGCCTTTGCCCCCCACTTGCCGGCGAACTGTTTCGTGGAGACGTAGATCACCGTTGCCGTGAAAGGTGTCTTGCCCCCGAAGAATATGCGGTATGCTGAGGTTATGAGCGGGAGATTTAGCGTTGTAAGAGTGTGCCTTCCTGGTGGAAAAACGTCGTATGCTTTGCCATCTTTGAGGAAGACGGCCGTTTCGTACTCGTGAACGACTAGTTGGGCTGCGTTCGTTATTTCTTCTACTGGGTATCGCCAGACGATGTCGTCCGGACCTGCGCCTCTCCATTCTATGACTTGAGGCATTATTGTGTGACTCCCAGGATTACGTCTTTGCGTCCGTTATAGGCGGTTTCAAGCGCGTCGACAGCTTTCAACGCGTCGGAGATCTTGCCTTTCGTGTCTTGAACATGTCCGTTGTCCACGGAGTCCTTGAGTCCTTGAACGGCGGTCGTTACGCTATCGGTCATTTGCAGGAGTTGCATGTCATAGTCCATCATTCTATCCAGTTCAGGCTCCTTGACCTTTGTGACATCGAAGAAGCCGGCATATCCGTATTCTGAATGGTTGATGCGTTCGACAACCCTATCGAGCCGGGCCATCAAGTGATCCGTGTCGTCCCAGGTGTCGTTGATGCCCTGGTTGACAAGGGACCTGTAGGTGTCTTTCGCTTGTGATTCTGCACTGGACAGTTTCTGGTAGATCTGGTTTCTGAGAAGCTTGTCTGACTCGCGGCGTATTTCTCTCTCCTTGTATCCATGGAATCCTGGAATTAGGAGCATGATTTTCTCTTGCAGATTGGTCTGGGACTTCGCCCTATCGTAAAACGAGCTACTCGGCTGGCTCAACTTCGAACCTTTCCCCTGATATTCAGATTTCCTGTGTAAGTTACTTTTAAGGGTGTCAAAACCCACGCGGGGCGAAATCCGGGACTGCCCATTTTTCCATTTTATGCTCGTTCCTAGAGATAGACTGACACCGGGAAAAGTTGGTCTTAGAGTCAGAGGGACAAAGTGACGATTAGTCTTCGAGGCTGGTTACAGAATAGCTATGTCGAGTTTCACGGGTTGAGGCCTTCGCGCAGATGAAGACCGTCAACCAGGAAGAACCCGTTGCACGAAGCCGTTTCATCGATTGTCCCGAGTGCAAGACCCATACTCTCAAGCTCAAGAGAATAGTCCAAGTTGGGCGATGCAAGAGCTGCCACGAATCATACAAGATCGTGATAGTATATGTCAAGGAAGGAAAGAAACCTAAGCCTGCGACGAAAACAGAGTCTGCGAATACTGTACCGAGCCCCGACTCTAGCTTGCCATCTTGGCAAGTGCCCTCAGACAGCTCCTTGTTCGGATCTTCCCAAACGGAAACCGATTCGATCTTCTCGGATAATAGTTCCATTTTTGGACCGGATGAGCATAACACAGGGACCTCGACTAGTAGCGAACAATAGGAGTCTCGCTATCAGGCTAAGACTGCTGGCATCACGGTTTCCGCAGGCACTCTTGCGTCACGAGATGCTTTGAAACGCACCCCCCTTTTTTTCTGGAAGATTTCCTGTCCGGCAGTGATAATGGGCGATTCTAGCTGATCAAAGCACGGTCTGGGCTTAGTTGACGTGGAAGTTTGCGCGAGCTATCCCAGTTTTTCCGAACGATTTCTGGCAGAAATATTGAAGCCATCCCAGATCCCCAAACAGGGTTCAATCCGGGCTTAGAAGTCAGAATATATTATTGATTACACGACTTACCAGCGGTCGTAGTGGACGACTTTCTCGATGGGCTTCCTCTTGGGAGGGCCAAGTCTAATGGCTGGATAGCCAAGATAGACTAGGCATGCGATCTTAACATCGTTTGGGATTCCCAGGATGTTCCTGACCTCGGGCTCTCCACGGGTCGGGGTAGACCCGTGAACAGTCAGGCAGGTAACGAGACCTAGCGCCTGAGCTGCTAGCATAAGGTTCTGGACCGCTGGATAGATACTCGCATACTTGACCTCCTCACTCTTGCCAACCTTGGTCAAGTCAACGCAGCAATAGATTATGACAGGTACTTTCTCGGTGTTCCGAAGCATATCGGTAGCCTCGTCATATGCATCCCGCGTCCGAGGAGACATTCCTGGACTGCCTGCCAGCCGTTCCAGCCATGTTCTCAACATAGGCTCCTTGAGACGAGCTTTCACCTTCGCATCACGAACCACCACAAACTCCCATGGCTGAGTATTACTCCCAGAGGCAGCCTTCGACGCCGACTCAAGAATAATCCGAACCTTGTCCTCGGCGACTGGGTCAGGCTTGAATTTCCGGACCGA
This sequence comes from Candidatus Bathyarchaeota archaeon, assembly GCA_005881695.1. Lineage (GTDB taxonomy): Archaea > Thermoproteota > Bathyarchaeia > 40CM-2-53-6 > 40CM-2-53-6 > 40CM-2-53-6. The sequence continues at coordinate 10,133 of VBBT01000108.1, forward strand.
TCTAAGAGAGCTGATCCCTTCCAAGACGGTCATCTCTCGCGGCATGTTGAACCGGACTTCGCCTAAGGTTAAAGACTCTCGCGCCCCTAACATAACATCGTCCAGTTGCCTGAGTCTCGATATGAGCGGTTGAGAATCGCAGTCGACCTCGATGGGGTCCTAGCCGAGACAATGGAAGCATGGTGCAAGCGCGCCAACGAATTCCTAGGCACAAGTTTCAAGCTTGCCGATCTCGACACGTGGGCGTCCTGGCGCAAGCTAGGGATCAGCAGAGAACAGTTTTTCCAGTTCCTAGACGAAGCATGGGACGATTGGAAGAGCATTCCCCCTACGGAACCGAGACTGGCTGAGAAAGTACGAAAGATAGCCCGGACGGGACGGATTGACGTAGTGACCGGGCGTAGCAAAGAGAGCGTTAGCGCAGCTAAGAGCTGGCTCGCCGAACACAAGATACTCTACGAGCGATTTGTACGCGTCCCGGGATGGAAAGACAAGATCTTTCTCAACTATGACGTCTACATCGACGATGCTCCAGAACTAATGCCGCTAATATCGCGCAACCCGAGAATGTGGGGAATACTATACAGCCGGCCGTGGAACAGAACCGTCCCCGAACTACGCCAAGTCTTCAGAGTCGAAAGCTGGACAGAGATCTCAAAACTCCTCGAACAAATACAGCGATAAGGACCAAGAACGACTGTTGATCCCAGGATTAGTTCCACCAATTCAAAGGGAAGGAAGACAACCGGCGAAAACACTGAGTAACGTTCTTAGAACTCTTTATACCGAATCGTATTATTCCATAAATTTCCGGGAACGGTCTTGCGATGAAAGGCGAGTATAAAGTCCCAGAAGACGTCTACTACACGAAAGAACACGAATGGGTCCGGCTTGAAGGAGACAAATGCAGAGTAGGAGTAACAGACTATGCTCAGAACTCATTGCACGAAATCGTATACGTTGACCTTCCAAAAATAGGCATCAAGGTAAGCCAGATGCAGAGCCTCGGCGCAGTCGAGTCGGTAAAAGCCGTTGCTGATGTCTACTCCCCCATCTCAGGAACTGTTATCGAGGTCAACAACACGCTCTCCGATGCTCCCGAACTGGTCAACAAGAACCCATACGGAGAAGGATGGATCACAATAATCAGGCCTGAGGATTTGGAGAAAGAGCTGCCGGGTCTCATGAAAGCTCCGGACTACAAGGACTTCTTGAAGAAAATAATCGAGAAGAAGTAGAGGTTAGAAAACATCATACTTTTGGCGGCTTAGGAACTTTATCTCCGAGCGCTCCAATCCTATCAACTGCCCAGTGGCATCCATGGCCGCGGAAGCCTTCGCCCTCCTCTCCCCCGCGCTGAAAGGACTGCTCCACGAGACAGGAATCTCAAAACCCACTCCACCCCAGGTGGAAGCCATCCCCCTCATTGCCCAAGGCGACAACGTCCTCATAATCGCTCCGACAGGATCAGGCAAGACCGAAGCAGCTCTCCTTCCACTAATCGACAGAATGATCCGGAATAACGACCGACAAGGCATCTCACTGATCTACATCACACCTCTCAGGGCGCTAAACCGCGACCTTCTCAAGCGACTCCAAACATGGTCCAACAAGCTCGGCTTCTCGGTCGAGGTCCGACACGGGGACACCCCGGCTAAAGACAGGAGACGGATGGCTGTCAAACCCCCAGATCTTCTGATCACAACACCCGAAACCCTCCAAGCTGTATTGCCGGGCAGACGCATGAGGGAACATCTGCGACATGTGAGATCCGTTATAGTCGATGAGATTCACGAGCTGGCAGGCGACCGTAGAGGAGTTCAACTGACCGTCGGCCTCGAACGGCTCAGAGAAATCTGCGTGAACGGGTTCCAGAGAGTAGGACTCTCAGCTACAGTAGGCAACCCCGAAGAGATCGCACTATTCCTTGGAGGCAATCAGCCTGTCAAGATAGTACAGATTCCACTCAACAAGTCGACCAGGTACAAGGTAGAATATCCACCTCCAGGAGAGGAGGATCGAGACCTCGCTCGACGACTCTACACCACACCCGAGGCAGCGGCACGACTTACACTCGTCAATGATCTGGTGGAAGCGCACGACTCGACTCTCATCTTCGTCAACAGCCGGGTCAACGCGGAGCTGCTCGGATCAAAGTTCAACATGATGGACCGAAAAATAATGGTCCATCACGGCTCACTACCGAGAGAAGAAAGGGTTCGAGCCGAAGAAGCATTCAAGACTGGAGAGATCAAGGGTCTCGTTTGCACCTCCACTCTGGAGTTAGGAATAGACATTGGATCCGTCGACCTTGTCGTCCAATACATGTCCCCAAGACAAGTAAGCAGTCTAGTGCAAAGAGTCGGACGATCCGGTCACACCCTCGCGAGAACCTCACATGGGGTTCTCGTTTCGGTCTCGACCGAAGACCTCTTGGAATCTGTTGGAGTTATCGAGCTAGCGAAGGAGGGACGATTAGAGCGCACCAATATCCACGTTGGAGCATTAGACGTCCTCGCTCATCAGATTGCAGGCGTACTGATGGACTCGGACGGAAGCCTTGAGATGTCACGAGCCAAGAGCATCATCAACAGAGCCTACCCATACCAAGACCTAGAGGATGGCCCAATTGACAAGGTCATCGAATTCATGCGCAAGATGGGTTACCTCAAGAAAGATGATGCAACACTCTACCGTACCTCGAGGACTCGATTCTACTATTTCGAAAACCTGAGCATGATCCCCGACGAACGCCGCTACTTAGTTGTCGACCTCACCAGCCAACAAAACGTCGGCATTCTCGGCGAAGAATTCATGATTACCAAGGCTCGCATCGGACTCAACTTCATCGTTAAGGGGCGAGTCTGGCAGATCAAACAGATCACAGACGATGGAAAGGTCTACGTTCTTCCCATCATCGACCCCACAGCCGCCATCCCGGGATGGGACGGCCAGATTCTCCCCGTGCCCCGCGCCCTAGCAACCAAGGTTGGCGTATACAGGGCTGTCATGGATCAGTTGCTTGAGGAAAACACGGCCAAGTCTACACCGATTGAAACCCTATCCCAGCGCTGGCCTTGCGAGACCTACGGGCTCAGACGGCTGATTGAAGAAATAGAAGCCCACAAGGCCACCGGTGCACCAGTTCCAACCGATCAGCGAGTCCTCATCGAGGGCTTTGATCGATACATCATAATTCACTCCCATCTAGGAGACATACTCAACTTCACCCTCGGAGAAGTTATCGAAGAACTCTTTCGCCGCCAAGGCCTCGTCCGAATGTGGTGGTCAGACGCCTACCGGATTCTCTTCGAAATGACCGCTGACACCTCCGACTTGGACCTGGAAGATCTATTCCTGAAACAAGTCTTCGGGGTCGAAGAACCTGTACTAGGTGGAGCATGCCACGGAGTCCTCCATCGCCACTTCCCATGGCAACTCCATATGAAACATGTCGCCGAAAGGTTCGGAGCACTAAGCCGGGGACGACTCATGTATGGAGATGCAATGAAGGAATTGATGCTGAGATTTCGACTCACCCCCATCTACGACGAGACGATAAGGGAAGCACTGATGGAACACTCTGACTTCGACGGCGTGAAAAAAATCTTCAAACAGATCAAAGAGAAAGAGATGGATCTAAGATTCTTCAGGTCCAAAGACAAGCCCACACCACTCGCCTATCACATCCTCTACCGACACGTGGACATCCCCGAGCTAATCGCACCAGAGAACGTAGCAGCGGACAACATGACTCGACTGCGCATTTCGATCGAGGGACGAGCCATCGACATGTTGTGCTTCGACTGTGGCAAGCTCACCACAGACGTTACTATTGCCGACCTTCCCGAACATCCGCTCTGCCAGAATTGCAACTCCAAACTTCTAGCGCCCCTCTTCTGGTCCAGCGGCTACGCGGCGAGCACTCTTCACAAGAAGCGAGACAAACAATTGTTGGACGAGAACGAGCAGAAAGCTTTGACCAGAGCACGCCGTTCAGCAGATCTTGTCATTGCATACGGGAAGAGAGCCGTGATAGCACAATCGGTGTATGGTATCGGACCACAGACAGCTGGTAGAGTCCTGTCGAAAATGCATGAAAGCAATGATGAATTCTATCGAGACCTCCTCGAAGCCAAGTTACAATTCATAGCAACCAGGCCCTACTGGAACAATTAACGAGCCTTTAGCAGGCCTGTCCAACATCATATGTACCTAACCACGCTATCCAAGCTACGGAGAACCAGAATCTCAATCCTAACCCGACCGTAAGTTGTTGGACTGCTCCTCGCAGGCCAGCACCTGATGAAGCGCCACCCCAAGTTCATATTCTTCCCGGAATACATTCAACCGAGTCCGAAATGGCAAAGGTACACACACTTGTAGTTGGACGGCTAGAAACCAACTGCTACATCCTACGATCAGACTCTACTGCATTGATCATAGATCCAGGCGACGAACCAGAAAGAATACTCCGGTTCCTCGACGACATCGCAGTCAAGCCCAGCAAGATCATCGCCACTCACACCCACTTCGATCATGTACTCGGCGTGAATGCCATTCGCGCCGGGCTTAACATTCCATTTCTGATCCACCGAGACGATCTCCCTATGCTCGAGTCAATGCAGAGCCGTGTCCGCGAGTTCATGGGTTTCAGCGTCCCACCACCGCCTAAAGTGGATCAATTTCTCGCGGACGGAGAATCGATAACCATAGGTCAGGATAGAGTAACAGTGATTCACACCCCGGGCCACTCTCCTGGCAGTATTAGTCTAGCAGGTCGAGACTATGTGTTGACCGGAGATGCATTGTTCAACCAGTCGATCGGGCGAACAGACTTACCCGGTGGAGACCTCGACACGTTGGTGCGTTCTATAACTCATCGTCTGTTCAGCTTGGATGATGACACCATCGTCTACCCGGGTCACGGTCCGGAGACAAGCATAGGCGATGAAAAACTAGCAAACCCCTTTGTGGGGCAAGTCTCCAAACGCATCCCAGAGCCCACCTCCACATCTCTCATAGGCAAATCCAGTTTGAAGAAAGTCTAGCCAATTGGACAAAATTCTCGACGCGTCACCGATGCCTCCCAGAGCGATTAGGATATTTACCGCAAGAGCACTCTAGTGAGTATGAAAAAATCCGAAGAAGAATGGAAGAAACAGCTAGACACCGAAACCTACCAAGTTTTGAGAAGGAAAGCAACCGAACGACCCTTTACCGGAAAATACCTCCACAACAAAGAGAAGGGAATGTATGTCTGCGCGGGATGTGGAACACCACTTTTCTCATCCGATACAAAGTTTGATTCCGGAACCGGCTGGCCCAGCTTCTGGTCTCCACTCGAAAAGGAGAACGTCGAGGAAAAATCTGACCGTAGTCTTTTCATGAAAAGAGTTGAGATTCTGTGCAAGCAATGCGGCGGCCATCTGGGCCACGTTTTTGAGGACGGCCCACAACCTACGGGGCTGCGGTACTGTGTCAACTCACTCTCCCTAAATTTTAAGGGAACTAATGGGAAGAGCGCATCAGCAGAGCCCAAAGAATAATCGACCCCTCGTTTTTTTGGACTAGCAAGCGCGCTGTGGAAATTGAATCTAGCGTAAGTTACCGTCAGAGATATGAATGCGCGTAATCCGAGAAAGAATAGAGAGCATCTCACGATAAATGGATGGGAGAATCGATGGCTGGACTAGATGTTGTAATCGTCGCATCGTTCCTCCTGGCTTTCAAAGCCATCCTGATAGAGGGTAGCGAGGTCGCGATCCTTTCTCTCGCCACAATAAAGCAGATCGGTAGAAAGAACGTCTTCCTCGGCGTCGCCCTCGGAGGCCTTGGGTCGGTCGTCACATTTCTAATCGTCGAACAAGCCTTCCTTGCTCTAAAGACAGTCTCCGATGCTCTGATCAACCTGATACCTGGTGTCGTCATACTCTACTTTTCCTACCGGTTTCTGCGAGGATTCGTCAAGTACTATTTCCGAGGCAAATCGTTCAGAGCAAAGATGAAAAAATGGAGCGACGAAGTCGTTGAGAAGGACCGGAAGCACAGCGAAGGCGTTACAACCACGGAAGGGCAGATACCATTCTCCGTCCGAAACTCTCTACCGGTATTCAGCATCACAATGACAGAAGGATTTGAAGCAAGCCTTATCCTCGCAGCAGCTGGAGCCTTCAACATAGAATGGACGCTTGTGGGCGCGCTAACGAGCCTTATTCTCCTCATCGTCGTCTGCGCGTTCTCCTATGATTACCTGATGCAAGTCCCGAGATGGTTGCTAGATCTCATCGCAGGCATCGTTCTCCTCTCTTTTGGTTCGTACTTTTTCATATCAGGGATACTAATCGCGCTAGGCGTTATCTCTTGACTGGAAACCATGCAATCCGATACTGATGTGATAGAAAGGCCTAAGAGTCTTGCTCTCGGCAAGCCGGCTGAATCTCCTCGCCTCAGTCCAAGGTCTTCCTAGAGATCTACGGCTCCTCTTTCTCTCACTGTTCCTCTGGACCTTCGGCCTAGGACTCTACAACTACATCTGGCCACTGTATCTGCGAGACCTCCAAGCTTCTCCCAGCGATGTGGGCATCGTATTCTCTATCGGGTTCCTCGCCCTCGCCCTCGGCATGATTCCCGGAGGAATACTTGCCAACAGATACGAGTTGAAAGCGCTGTTGATCATTGGTTGGGCAATGAGCATTCCACCCCCTCTCATGTACTATTTCGCGAGAACTTGGACTGATGTGATTCCTGGAATCGTCCTTCTCCAAGTGTCAGGGTTCAATATTCCAGCTTTCAACGCATACATCGCAGGAGCCGCTGAAAGAACAAGGTCTGCGTCAAACTTCGGCATAACCTGGGCATCAGCCCCACTTGGAATAGTCTTCTCACCGCTAGTCGGAAGCGCTTTACTCAATTGGATCTCAGTGCGTGACATCTTCGTACTTACATTCGTGTTCTTTTCGATCTCGACGATAGTTCTTTTCTTCATGAAACCGCAACCGGCGCTGGAAAGTGACGCCAAGTCTCCTAGACTCGAAATCCCTAGGTCGCGTCGAGAAGGGACGCTTCTCCTCTATCTCACTGGAGCTGCGCTCGCGTGGAGTGTTGCTGCACCGTTCATTCCTCTATACTTTCAGGACGCTCTTAGTCTAGCCCCCTCGACCATACTACTCCTAGGTGCAGTGCAGTCCTTGGGGGCAGCCGTTTTCGCGATTCTCCTGGGTAGGAGAGCAGATGCGAGGAGCCAGGGCGGGACTATGGCGCTGGGTTTAGTCCTCTCTTCAGCAGGCCTCGTCGGGGTCCTTCTGGCTAGAAACCCGTTGTTCTCTTTTCCATTGGTCTTTTTCATAGGAAGTGCAAGGGCGCCGAGCCTCGTTGGCTATTCCATTCTTTCGACGGTGCGAAAGGGAGGTTCGAGAGCCGGACAATTCGGGTTCTATCTGACGATGGAGAGTCTGGGTTTTGTATTTGGATCGTATCTGGGTGGTATTCTCTACACGCTGAGCCCCACAAGCATGTTCTACGCAACTTCGACATCGTTCATAGCGCTTGCATTCCTGGCCTGGCTGAGCTTCCGGACCAAAGCTGAACCATCACCGTCTAAACCAGGAGGAGAATCCGAGGCCGCTTCGCCGTCTCAAGATTCAACGTCCTTGTCGCTCTGACAAGTGGCCCTTCCAAGAAGCGCGGCTTTCGCCTACGATTGCTTCTTTCCATAGACTGCGTAGACGATTCCTTGTGTCAGAGGAACGGGTCTCGTATCTGAGAGTCCTTCTTCAACCATTAGGGTTGCAATCTGAGTCCCGGTCCGCGACTTCAGAATCGAACGGCCAAGGTAGGACAGTGTCCTTCCCCAAGCTTGGGAGACAATTCTTCCGAAGATGGGAAACAATCCTAGGAGGTAGTCGTAGTAGAATAATCGGAATACCCTGTTTGGGGGACGTGCGAAGTCGAGAGAAATCACTACACCACCTGGCGCTGTTGCTCGAGCCATCTCTCGAAAGGTCAATCGAGCATCGGACACATTTCTAAGCGCAAGGCTGATCGACGCGGACCGAAAGCAATTTTCCCGAAAAGGCAAGCTTTCAGCGCGAGCCAATACCCAATCGGTTCTTCCGGATAGGCCTCTCTGTCTCAGCCGCTCCTTTGCGGTCTGAAGCATCGAGAGAGTCAAATCAACACCGACAACCAGTCCATTGTTCGCGATCGCGTTCGCAAAATCTGCCGCAAGAAGTCCCGTTCCTGTTGCAACATCCAGGACTAAGCTGTCCGCCATAGGATCGGCTTGTTCGACTACAAACGAGCGCCATTTTCTGTCTTGGCCGAAACTGAGGAGTCCTAGCAGCAGATCGTATTCTAGCGGGACCTTGGAGAATAGACTGCGGACATAGCGAGCCTTGGAATCGTACACGGCCTATGCGACTGCAGCGTGCGCTTTCTCAGCCTCAGCCCGTGTTAGAGCGTAACCAACCGCGCCAATGCCAACAACCACCAATACAACGAGTATGACAAGTGGGACAAGGTAGAGGGAGAGGGTGCCGACGAACCATATGGCTCCGATGAAGGCGACCATTCCACCCCAAGCGAGGATCATTGACCGAGGAGGGGCATATCGGTCATCAGGACCATGCACTAGGAAGGCGGCCACGACGAGCCAGGCCCCGAACAGCAAGAAGATCAGTGGTAGACCAGTGGACAGATTGAGGCCGCCCACCTGGACGAGGGAAAGAAGCATTACGATCCCGAATATTATGAGGAACACTCCACCGTTAAGCGGGGCCCACGGAACACGAAGCATCCTTGATCTTGTCAAAGGACCAAGGGGTTCCGGTTTATAGTTCTATTGTAATCCTGAAGACGGAGCTGTGTCGCTGGTTGTCAGACGCGATCGTACGCGTTGTTCTGCTGGAAGTTCCCAGAATTCATATCCTGCTCGATCTCCCTGAGCATAAGGATCCTCTTGTAAGTGGGCGGGTGGGTCATGAAGAGCTGAGCCGCCTTCTGCCAGTTTGACTTCGACTCCGCTTCCATCGCCGCTTCTAGCTCTCGCTCGCTCAGGACGCCATCCTTGTCAAGATCATATTTCGATTTTTGACCTATAATGCCAGCAACATCCTGTTTTGCCTGAGCAGGGTCTTCGATGAAGAAGGCTCGGGCGCCATGAGGCTCGCCGGGGGCGAGAGAGAGACCGTAGGCGATTTTTGTGAGGGCACTCTCTAGTTCTCTCGGCTGCTGGGTTAGGAAGGCAGAGTATGCGTCTGCATAGCTCTCTCTGAGACGGGTCAATCGCAACGCGAGCAAGGTGGTCAGAATGTAGACTGCGTACGCGACGACAGCAACGATAATCAGGACTCCGGCGCTATTGTTCTTGTTGCTACGGCCGCTGTAGCCGGTGACGAGACCGCCCCAGAGTACAGACCGGGCGATCAAATATGCGACAAGGGGGATGGCGCTGATCATTGTTACTACGATAAAGTCGCGATGTTTCACATGGCCAAGCTCGTGACCTATGACTCCTTCGATCTCATTTTCGTCCAGACGTTGAAGAAGACCCTGATGGACTGCTAGCGTAGCGCTCTTGCGGGTCCGGCCAAATACGAACGCGTTGGGGGTCGGGTCCGGCGAGACTGCGAGCCGGGGCATGGGAATGCCGGACTTCGAGGCGAGCTCGCCGACTTTCGATTCAAGCCAGCGGTTCTCACCAGGAGCAAGATAGTGGAGACGGCTTGTGAGTCTGACAATGGCTGGACCAATCAGGTATTGGAGCAGTATTATGAAGAAAGCTCCGACTAGACCGAGCACCAGTCCAGTGGCAGGGTCGAGAAAGAAGGCGGATATGACGAAGAGGAGGCCAAGGAATATGGCAAAGACTAGAATGATCGTGAAGCCCATTGTCCGTTTGAGGGCGCCGAGACCTGCCAATTCTTCTTCCTCAGTGTTAGAGAGCTTAATTCGGCCTTCATTAATTCTATCCTAGGGCAACCGGGGAAGGAAGCATTGTCGGATATTGTCTCCGAGATAAAATGCAAGAACTGCGGCGCACCTCTAAGCATCAATCCTGGAGAGATCGTCTCGACTTGCCGTTACTGTGGTTATACTGCGGTTGTCGGGGCGGACGAACCGTTCCAGCTAGAGCACAGTCTCATCCTCAACAATAACAACACCGCGAGCATTGAGAACGCTCTTCGCGACTGGATGCGAGAAGGATTCATGAAACCCGGAGACCTCGCGAAGAAGAGCAAGATATTGACCTTGGAACTGCGTTATCTTCCATTCTGGCTGGTCCCGATGGACGCGTCAAGCACCTATGAGGGTGTGCTTGAGCGAATTGCACCGCCTTCGCCTAGAAAGGGCGTGATAGAACGGGATTACGAGTGGCTTGTGCTCGGGCGGAAGGGCGCACAGTTTCCAACACGGGACTATACGGTCCCAGATACCGGGAAGATTCCTTTCGATTTCAAGAGAATAGATTCCGGGGCGAAGTTCCTCAACAGCGAGATGACCAGCGAGGAGGCATTGCAGCACGCTAGGGACGAGGTTGAGGCGAACCAGAGGTTCTTGGCTAAACAGGAGGTGGACCAGATAACGTCATTCAATACTAATTTCAGGGTTGATAAGCCGACCTACATTCATGCGCCGATCTGGTTCAGCACCTACGAGTACAAGGGTCGAAGCTACAATACGCTATTGGATGGAAGTTCGGGAGCTGTGCTTCGGGCGGATATTCCGCAAACGGATTTCAAGATTATCTGAGGCTCCCCGAGGGACGACGGCTCAGGTTCGCTTTGTGAACGGTCGTGCTCAGGAGAATTGGGCTTCGACCGAGAATGCAGCCTCCGCTAAGAAGCGGAGTTTGGAGAAATACATAGTTATGTGTCACGGAAATGGTCTATTACTGATAACCACGAATGAAGCGCTTCCGAACCATGCACGCCTTCGGGTTCCACTCTTGCGTCGCGAGATCGAGTCGCTAAGACCCCCCCCTCCCCTTTTTTGGAGAAAATTTCCTGTCTGGTAGTGATAATGGGCGAGACAGGCGATTCAGGGCAGGGTCTGGGCTTAGATGAAAAGTCAAAGAAACGGGAAATCAAGAGCCGCTCCCGAACGATTTCAGGGAGTTCTAGGGTGCCACTCCCAGATTCGAGATCAGGGCTGATAATGGGTGATTCTGGCCCTTTTTCATATTGGCCGAAATCGAGGCATGAGTACGAGACCAGTTATTATCGAACGAAGAGCCGAGTCTCGGTCAGGAAACTCGATCAATGATCCCTGACAACGCAGTGAGGGTCGAGGCCTACTGTTCCACCGCTAATCTTGGAGCCGGCTTCGACGTATTCGGACTAGCCCTCAACAAATACGCAGACAGGGCACGAGTCAGGATTACAAATACGGGGATCGTCAGGATCAAAGCCCTGGGACCGTACAGCAGAGAGCTGCCAAGAGCCCCGACGAAGAACTCTGCCGGCCCGCCAGCCCGAGCCCTACTAGATCGTAGCGGATTGAACACGGGCGTCGAGATAACTATCGAAAAGAACATTCCACCCGGTCTAGGTCTAGGGAGCAGTGGAGCAACGGCAGCAGCGTGCACCAAGGCCATGAATCATCTGCTACAGCTGGACCTCTCCAACAACGAACTGGTGAGGACCGCTAGCCTCGGAGAAGCCGCCGCCTCAGGATTCGCTCACCCGGACAATGTTGGAGCATCCCTTCTCGGAGGATTCGTGATCTGCTACGGAAATCCTTTGAGAACCGTTTGTGTGAAACCACCCGCCAAACTCTCAATTGTCGTCGTCTCCCCGAAAACTCGACTCCCGAAAAACAAGACTGGCCTCGCGAGAAAACTGGTTCCACAGAAGATCGGTGTCAGGCAAGCGGTCCTCAATATCGGGCATGCATCAGCTATCGCCCTCGGATTCGCTAACGGCGACATAGATCTGATCGGTAGCGGAATGGAAGACGCTATCGCAGAACCCTACAGGGAATCCTTGGTCCCAGGATACAGAGCAATGAAGAAGGCCGCACTCGCCAATCATGCAAGCGGAGTCGCAATCAGCGGCGCCGGCCCCAGTGTAGTAGCATTCGTCGATAAGACAAAGCAAGATCCCAAGAAGATCGCAAGAGTGATGGTCAGAGAATTATCGAAGAACAATGTAGAAGCAACATTCTTCGTAACGAGCCCGGCTGGCGGAGCCCGCATCATCAGGAGCAGTTAGTCCGATTGTGGCATTACACGCTTCAATGTTTCGAATGTCAGAGAGAATCTCCCACTCGTGAAGCTGGCTTCCGATGCAAGACGTGTGGCGGACTCCTAGAAGCGAAGTTCGACCTCGCAGGCAGAAGAAAGCCATCCTGGGATCGTCGACACCTCTCGGTGTGGAAGTACAGAGAGCTTCTGCCGATCGAGAGAGAAGAATCCATCATAAGCCTAGCTGAAGGAGGAACAGGGCTCCATCGCTGCCAACGCCTCGGACGCAAGCTCGGCCTAAGGAAACTCTATGTCAAGAATGAGGGAGAAAACCCGACAGGCTCCTTCAAAGACAGAGGAATGACAGTTGCCATCTCAAAAGCGAAAGAGCTCGGGAAAAAGAAAGTTCTCTGCGCTTCCACCGGAAATACCGCGGCCTCACTGGCCGCCTACTCTGCACGGGCCGGCATGGAATGCATAGTGCTCGTCCCGAAAGGAAAGGTAGCCGGGGGCAAATTGCTCCAAGTCACCATGCACGGGGCCAGGATAATTCAGGTCAAGGGAGACTTTGACAAAGCCTTCGCAACAGCACTAGAGTTAGCAGATCGGAGAAGAGAACTCTACTTGATGAATTCTCTCAATCCCTACAGACTCGAAGGACAAAAGACCCTTGCCTTCGAAATCTCCGACCAGCTTGACTCGAAAACACCTGACACGGTAATACTGCCAGTGGGAAACGGTGGCAACATCAGCGCCTCTTGGAAAGGCTTTACCGAGTTCCAACAGCTATCGATCACAAAGACGAGGCCCCGAATGATTGGGATTCAAGCAGAGAAAGCGGCACCGATCGCGACCGCTGTGAAAGGAAAAGAGAGCAAGATCCGTCCAATTCACGATCCCCAAACGATAGCAACGGCGATCAGAATCGGGTCGCCTGTAAACTGGCCAAAAGTCCTCAAGGCGATCAAAGAGTCAAAGGGAACAGCGGAAACAGTCACGGATCTCGAAATCCTTCAGGCTCAAAGAGACCTTGCAACTTTAGAGGGAATCTTTGTTGAACCCGCCAGCGCTACTTCCATTGCAGGACTAAAGAAACTCCGGGCCAGTGGGAAGGTTGACCCGTCAGAGACCGTCATCTGCGTGACAACTGGCCATGGTCTGAAAGACCCTTCAGTTCTAGAGCGACTGCCCAAATCCCGGACGGGTTACAATCTCGAAATTACCGACCGAAGTGACTTAGACGCCCTCGAGCGGATCCTTTGAGAATCATACTGGCCGGCTTCGGAACCGTCGGCCAAGCACTCGCGCAGGTTCTCCACCAAGACGCCGACCGAATTGTCCAGGCTTACGGGTTCCGACCTCAACTCACCACGATAGTCGACAGCCAAGGATCCTGCTCCGACGACACAGGCCTCAACATTCCACTAGCCTTGAAAACCAAGAAGGAATACGGGACAGTAGCAAAGTATCCGAGACAAGGTCATCGCAACAGCGACGGTACACATCTCATTTCTAACAGTGAAGCGGAAGTTGTTGTAGAAACAACCCCCACCAACTTCAAAGACGCCGAACCCGGACTCTCTAACATCAAGGCTGCGCTCGCCAACGGGAAACATGTTGTCACTGCGAACAAAGGTCCACTTGCCTTAGCCATGCCCGCGCTACTGGAACTCGCCAATCACCGCAACAGGCTGCTTCGTTTCAGCGGAACGGTGGGTGGGGGAACTCCGTTCCTCGATTTCGCTGCCAAATGCATGCCCGGAGAGAGAATCGTTCGAATTAGAGGAATACTCAATGGAACGACAAACTATATTCTGACCAGAATGGAAAACGCCTCGCTAACATTCGAGAAAGCTCTTGCAGAAGCGCAGAAGAAAGGCTATGCGGAAAGAGATCCTACAAACGATGTCGAGGGATTCGATACCGCCGCGAAGATTGTCATTATCGCAAACTGGGTCCTGAAAAAGCAATACAGTCTTCGAAATCTAGACATAACTGGCATCACGAAAGTCACGCCACAGAAGCTCAAAGAAGCCAAAGCCTCAAGGGCCAAGGTCAAACTTGTTGGCCGAATCGAAGAATCTTCCGTCTCAGTAGCTCCCGAACAGGTTCCCACAGTTGACCCCACATGTGTTCCTGACACACTGAACGCGCTCACATTCTCGACAGAGCACGCAGGTGACATAACCCTCATCGGGCCTGGCGCCGGAGGTGAGAGAACGGCTAGTGCAATAGTTCGAGACCTCGTCAGCATACGCCAAGAATACGCGGCATAGAGGAACAACATTGAAGCTCGTTATGAAGTTCGGAGGCACATCCCTCGCCAACGCCGCAAGAATGAAGAATGCAGCAAGAATAATCCAACGATATTCTCCCAAGAACAAGGTTGTTGTTGTAGCATCTGCGATTGGAAACACAACAGACCAACTCACCGAGATCGCTGAACTCGCGAAGAAAGGAGATCTGCGGCGAGCGAGAAAACTCCTCTCCAAGATTCAGTTATCCCATCGCAAGATCGCACGGATAGTTGCGGGTAGGGGAGAGACCAGAGAGCTCGTGGCGAAAATAGAACAGCTCAACTCCGAACTTGAGCGAACAGTGGAGGGAATAGGGCACCTCAGAGAACTTACGTCACGCAGCCGTGACTATCTACTCTCCTTCGGCGAGAGCCTATCCGCTCCGATTCTAGCAGCGACCCTGTCAGCAATCGGCCTAAGGGCCCAGGCACTAACTGGTGCTGAAGCCGGGATTGCAACAGACGACAATTTCGGAGAGGCAAAGCCCCTCATAGAGATCAGCTACCACCAAGTCCAGCAACGGCTGGACCCTTTTTTGAATCGCAAAATGATCCCGGTTGTAACGGGTTTCATCGCTGCCACAGTCGATGGAAGCACTACAACTCTGGGACGAGGAGGATCCGATTACACCGCAACACTGCTGGCGGCCGCTTTGGAAGCCGACGAGATATGGATATGGACTGACGTGGACGGGCTAATGACAGCCGACCCCAGAATCGTCAAGAACGCTGCTGTTCTCCCCAACATCTCGTTCGGAGAGGCGCTAGAATTATCCTATTTTGGCGCTAAGATGATGCACCCTCGGGCGTTACAACCTGCAGGACAGAAGAAAATCCCGGTTCGAATCAAGAACTCGTCCAGGCCCAGCAAGAATGGGACTCTCGTGTCAGCCAATGAGTCTCATAATGGAGGCAAGGTGGTGAAGGCGGTTTCGATCATCAGGGATGTAGGCATTGTGACCGTGAGCGGTAGTGGGATGATGGGTGCTCCAGGAGTGGCCGCAAAAGTCTTCCAGACACTCGGTTCAAACAATGTCAACGTGATGATGATATCCCAAGGCTCCTCTGAAGCCACAATATCCTGCGTTGTCGCGAATAGAGATGTTGACCGCGCTGTCAGGGCTCTTCAATTAGCGTTGATGGGGCAAGGATATGTGGATAAGATAACGGAAGAGAAGGATGCTTGCATCATTGCTGTTGTCGGATCGGGGATGAAGGGAACTCCTGGTGTTGCTGCAAGAATATTTACGGCGGTCGCGAGACGAAAGGTGAATATCCGAATGGTCGCACAAGGCTCTTCCGAATATAACGTGTCCTTCGTGGTATCTCTTAAGGACGGTCCAGAAGCGGTGAGGGCGATTCACGAAGAATTCAATTTAGGCCGCTGAGTTCCCGCCTCGGCTTAACGCATGATCGTGACGACGTCCTTGTCAACGGGAACGTGGTCGAGACTTACTCGCTGACCTGTGAATTTTACGCTTGACCCTGATACAAAAGCATACTTGGCTCCTTCCACGAATCGAGGATGAATTTTCTTACAAACATCTCGCAAAGTCGAGCCAGCTGGAAGAATGAGAGGTTTCTCGAAATCAGCATCACCATCCGGACGCTTCAGATATATTCGGATGAAATTGAGGGTTTCCCAGATTTTTTCGGCAAGAAGGTCCATGTTCAATCCCTTCTCGGCGGATATCGGGACAAAATCTCTACCAATCTGTTTTTTCGCAGCCGCAAGATATTGCTCGTTCACAAGATCCACCTTGTTCAGAACAACTAACGAGGGAACATATCTCCGGTTTCCAGTTAAGACATCAATCAACTGCTCGTCTGTGACATCTTCCCGTACCAAAATGCCACCATTACTGATCCCGTACGCTTCGACAATTCCCTTGACAGTTGCCGGAGTTAGTTTCGTAAGCTTGACACTCGTGGTCAGAGCCAGGCCTCCTTTGCTTCCTCTCGTGACCACCACATCGGGGGGTTTCTGGTCGATCCGAATACCCATCGCATGAAGCTCATGCTTCAACAACTGCACTTGCCCCGGCTGAAACACGTCGAGGACCAATAGGACAAGGTCTGCGTTTCTTGCGACAGAGAGAACTCTCCTTCCCCTGCCGCGTCCTGAAGACGCGCCGCTGATGATCCCTGGAAGGTCGAGGATCTGAATGTCGGCTCCGTTGAGACGTAAGATTCCTGGAACGACAGTGAGTGTTGTAAAAGCATAGGCAGCCACTTTCGACTTGGCGTTCGTCAATCGGTTCAGAATAGTCGACTTGCCAACACTCGGAAGGCCGATGAGAACGACTGTCGCATCTCCACCCTTACGGATCTCGAACGCTGGGCCACCGCCCTTCGAGGTGGAGGCTTCGAGCTCCTCGCGTAGCCGGGCAAGCTTGGCTTTGAGAAGGCCAATGTGATGTTCAGTTTTCTTGTTGATCTGGGTCTTCTTCATCTCCTCCTCTATCTGCTTAATCTTCTCCGGAAGACCCACTTTGACTTACACTTCCCTGTCAGCATAAGCTTGTGATCGGGTATTGTGAACCTTGCTACGAACCCGAGGAAGATGAAGAGCGAGATACCACTTCCGCTTCGACATAGACTCCCTTCAAGTCGGTTTTCCTAGAGTTCCCGCGCAGATGTTTCTTAATCTAACAGATCTCGTTGGTCCATCATGGCGTGATTCCTGAGAAATCAGTGGTCCTGTTGTGAACTGGTCTACTGTGGTCTGGGAACCAAGGGCTACGCTCTGCCATGGCCCGTGGACTCATACTTACCGAAAAACCAGATTAGCTGCAAAGCGTCGCGACAAGGATCCTGAAACAAGCTATCTGACAACCAGCGTTGCCTTAGAGTTCAGGGTTGATTTTCAGTTCTTCAGTTACATACCTATACCACGGTTCAAACTTCTCGCCTTCCAGGAGGACCTTCTGCGCCCTGGCCAATGGCGACACTTGGAGCCCGCCCACTCGGAGAAAGGGAATGTCGTCCGAATCGTCGAAAGAGAATCTGGCACCTGTTTCTTGAACTACTACCTGCGCAACATAAGCTGATAGTTTCTTCAAAAATTCAATGTTGGGAGTGGTTTTCGAGGCTCTCAGCCTTTCGACATAATTATCCACACACCGCACGCTGTCTGACGAGAAGTCCAGTTTGAAGCCTCCCGCAGCCAAATCCTGGGCAAATTCGAGCGCTAATGAACGATTCCTCGCGATCCACTCTCTCCATTCCTCGCGTCTTACTGTCGAGAGCAAATCATCTTTACTTTCGCTTGATTCCCTCCTACGCGTAAACCGCTGTTGCCGTAGGCGTTCCTTTTCCTCAAGGAATCGAAAAATTGGAACTTTACCCTTATGCGAAATATCTCCGGTGTCGAAGGCTTCCAAGCCAAGATGATTCTTTGCTTCAGTCCGGCGTTTTTCGAATTGTCTCCGTTCGGAAAGATAGTCTAAGGGGGACTTCGTAAGAAGGAGAAGGGCGCCACTGTCAGGAAGCCGCTCGGCAGAGTAAACAGGTGATGTTAAGACTCTGTCCACACCGAACATGTTAACGTATTCGGGCCCTAGGAAAGTTGCCCAGTGTAGATTTGGTAAGGCTCTTTTCAGATCAGTGCCAATCAGGTTTCTTCTTCCCTCAATATTGTCGTGTTCCATCATCTCTGTAATCATGACATCACTGTATGCGGGACGTATGACCCCATAGAGTTCCTTGAGTAGCGTGACAAATTCCGTCAGTCGGTCTACACTCTTTAGAAAGTCTCTTTCAACATGCATTATCAAGGGTTCGAAAATGGCGAAGACCTTCATGATGTCTACCTCCACATGGGGGCACCCGTCGTTCTAGGTCCCAGCCTATCGGCCGGTTTGTTCTCTCCCACATCTCGGCAAGTGGTTCGACGGAGTCAGAGCTGAAACGCCTTGTCTCGACCTTGTCCTGACCACCAGAGATCCGTTCGGGAACATAGCTTTCATGGGACAAAAGGACACGGAGAACCTTCTGTAGAGCCGCCGCTTGATAGTAATTGGGATCGACTATTAGAAAACTGGCCGAGACCAGAGGCCTTTCCCTCGGCGTTTGTGCTATCCCCCACGTTCCTCGAAAGGAATGTTGTACTGAAACAGTGTTAACTTGACCGGCCAAGACACGAACGGCGACGGAGTTGGCGACACTCAGCTGCCCCATCTCGGACTAGACAATTTTCCACTAGTCGCGCCTTGGGTTCCCGGAGGGCTCTCGGCTTCGCTCGCTGGCCGCGCCGCATGGGCAGCACACCCTGCGATACACGGCTCACACAAGACACAAACGCTCGCAGCGCGTGCGACGAATACCGGGACCGCGCCAGTCTGGGTCGAAGTAGTATTCAAGATAACCACGCCGCAGGGCACCACAACACAGCTTACCTCCCAACCGTTCTGGCTAGAGACTGGAGCTACGACCGACCTGTCCGTGTCCTTCCAGCCCGCCCCCGGGCGATTACACTGTAATTGCCCAACTCAGGTTCAGCTCCGACGCCTTCCAAAGCTGGACCAACGCTGGAACCAAAACCTTCTCCTTCAAAGCTTGACAGAAAACAATCTCGAGCTCCTGGAAAATACTCTCGTCACGTAAGACATTCACTACATCGTTCGGTCGGCATTCCAACCGGACATGGATTCCAAGACCAATTTGCTCCAATAAAGGAATCGCCCGAAAGCCACAGAGATTCGAGCGATTTTACCATATGAACAAGATTTTCTCCTCGTGGATTCTATTTAAAACAGAAGAACGATACATAGAACATAATGGCGAGAACAAACACGAATGAGCCTCTCTCCACCGATGAGGAGCATCCAACCAATGGCTGAGAACTGGCTAGACGAGCGGGACAAGGCAATTCTAGAAACGATCTATTACTGTGAGAACTGCAACATGGTACTGGAACCCGGCGACAGCGACATAGATCAGCACAAAAAGGAGCTCCCCCATCACAAGATGCGGAAAGTCTTCATCGTCCGCTGCGGCCGTTGCGGAAACACTGTAACCGACAGCCACGCCCAGTATAGCCCTGAGATAAACCAGTTCTGGTGCAAAACCTGCCTCGCCGAAACAGGCGTCCAGAACTTCCACGCCACCTAGCACTCCATTTATACTCAGCCTGAACAAAACGCTCCTCCATACAACGGTGTCTCTTTGAATATCGACCTCGTCAGAAAACAGATACCCGTCACTTCCCGACGAGCCTACTTCGACAACGCAGGAACAGGCCCGCCTTCTATACCCGTTCTCAACTCGATTAACGAGTTCATCGCTGACTGGCGTGAGTACGGCGAAAATTGGGAAGAATGGCTACCGCTGATCATCGAATCACGCCGGCAATTTGGAAAGATGATAGGGGGAGTAACCCTCGACGAGATAGCCTCAGTCCCAAACGTCACGAGCGCACTCATTGGCCTGGCTAGCAGCCTCAACTACAAACCAGAGGGCAACATCGTTATCAGCGAACTCAACTTTCCAACCAACATCTACCTCTGGCACCTCCAGAAAAAACACGGACGAGCCCAAGACGTCCGCCTGCTCCACCGCGACGCGAACGGCACAATCCCGCTAGAACAATGGGAGAAAGCAATTGACGACGATACCTCGATCGTCTCAGTCGACTACGTCTCGTGGACCAATGGCTGCCGAGAGAAAATCCGAGAGATCACAAAGATCGCACACGAACACGGCGCATTTGTCATTGCCGACTCGTTCCATGCGCTTGGCGTCTTTCCAATAGACGCTCGACAAGACGGGGTCGACGCGCTAGTATGTGGAATGTACAAGTGGATGCAGGGACCTCACGGTGCAGCCTTCGTATACATCAAGCGTGACAGGCTGAAGGATCTTGATCCGAACTATATCGGCTGGCATGGAGTCCAAGACTCAGTCGCAAGAAGACTCACGAGCCAGCAAGATCTATTCGGAAAACCGTTCAACATCGAAGAGACAATACCCGCACCGGACGCGACCATGTTTGAAGGCGGAAGCTGGGGAGTAATATCGATTGTCGGTGCCAAAGCGGCCTTAGAGTTTGCGTTGAAGCATGACCAAGCAGAAAGGTCTCATCGAGTCCTAAAGGTCACCGAGCATCTGATCGAGGGCTTGAAAAAGAAAGGGCGCAAGATACTGACACCGTTACAATCCGAACGGCGGAGCGGAATAGTGGTCTTCGAAGACCCCGACCCTGGAGCCACGTATCAGAAGTTGAAGAAGCTAAACATCACCGTAGCAAGCAGAGTCAAGGCTCTGCGAGCCTCACCACACTACTACAACACCGAAGAGGAAATCGACAAACTCCTAGCCGCTCTCTAAACATTGAAAATAGTTGTTGTAAATAACTACAAGGAACTGAACCAAGCAGAGAGAGCAGTTCAGAACATAGAAAGGTGCACCGGACAATCGGTAGAGAAAATAGACTACAAGGAACCAGATCTTTACAACAAAGTGGTAGAATCCGAACCAGACCTAGTAATTCTCACAGGGTCAAGCGCCCTACTTTCAAAACCTAGAACCCGAGACATATTCCAGC
This sequence comes from Candidatus Bathyarchaeota archaeon, assembly GCA_005881695.1. Lineage (GTDB taxonomy): Archaea > Thermoproteota > Bathyarchaeia > 40CM-2-53-6 > 40CM-2-53-6 > 40CM-2-53-6. The sequence continues at coordinate 31,157 of VBBT01000108.1, forward strand.
CCGAAATGGACCTCGTCAGAGAGACCAAGTTCCCAATTCTTGGAATATGCTACGGACACCAGATCATCGGTTCAGCCTTCGGCGCCCCAATGCGAGACCTCGGCCAAATGCTCCGCAGATTCGAAAAAGTAAGCATCGTCAGGAAGCATCCATTGTTCGATGGATTACCCTCTGACCTAATCGTTGCGGAATCACATCGGCAAGAACTGACCAAGGTTCCCGACGAATTTCATCACTTAGCCCAATCGACGACCTCCAAGGTCGAGGCCATTGTACACCAGTCGAAACCAATCTACGGCGTCCAGTTCCACCCTGAGCGGTCAAACGGCGACCATCCACACGGTAGAATGATCATTCAAAATCTCCTGAAACAGATTCGAGGGTCCTGACTCGCTGTCTAGTGTAGAGGAATCCAGTAGTCGAGGACCATCGCGAGAAAGACGATGGCGAGGTACGGGCTTGAGAACTTGAAAGCAGTCCATGCTTGAGCCTTCGTCGGGTTGAAGGCCAGCTTCAAGTCTACAATGACCATTCCCAGACCAAGCAAGCCCGCGATTGCGAGATAGATTATTCCGAAGGTTCCCAGCGGTACGAAGATGAGAGACGATGGTACGAGGAGGAAGGTGTTGAGGGCAATGTACTGCGCGGCCTTCTTGTCCCCAACAACGACCGGAAGCATTGGAATCCCAGCTTTTGCGTAATCCTTGGAAGCTCGAAGGGCGAGGCTCCAAAAGTGGCTTGGCGTCCAGACGAACACTAGAAGTGCCATCAGCCACGGTGCGATTACACCAACGTTCCCTGTTGCCGCAGCCCAACCTGCCAAGGGCGCGCAACTCCCTGCCGAGCCTCCGAGAACGATGTTGAGGGTCGTCCGACGCTTCAACCACTTCGTGTAGAAGCCAACGTATATGGCGGCGCCGAGAAAGATGAACAAACTAGCCCAGAGAGAGAGCAACAACAGAGAGATTCCAACTCCTCCTGCTACAAGTGCCAATCCGAAGACTAGTGCGTTGAACGGTGAGACCCTCCCCCTCGGGATCGGCCTCTGGCTTGTTCGTCCCATGCTCTGGTCGATGTCCCTATCAAGATAGCAGTTCAATGCGCCAGCTCCCCCCGATGCTAGCGTGCCGGCGACCAGCACCCCTGCTAGGTTGAGCACGTTGACGCTTCGTGTCGCTACAAGGAACGCCATCAGAGCAGTAAAGTCAAGCAGAAACACTATCTTCGGCTTTGTAAGGTCAACGTAGGCCTGGGCTCTGGACCCCAAGGATGAACGCGGGGCTTGAGTATATTGGCGGTAAAAGGGTTTGGCGCAAACAGCCCTTACACAACGAACCGAAATGAACGATGAGCCCTCGAAGGTAGTTAGGAACTTCTGAAATAGGCCACTGAGAGTCCAAACGCTTCAAACGGGTCCGGATTGAGAGTAAACTATCTGCTCATACTGGGATGTGTCGGCCTAAGCCTTTGGGCTTGGCAGCAGGACCCAAACTTCATCGACGCGAATTTCGTGTTCAGCTGGAACAACCTGTTGGCCGGGAGAGTCTGGACCCTGTTCACCGCGCTCTTCCTTCACGCCAGCCCGACCCATCTCTTCGGAAACATGCTCTTCCTGTTCGTATTCGGAAACACGCTGGAGAAGATGATTGGCAGAGACTACCATTTAGCGGTCTTCTTCATCGGAGGATTCACAGCATTCCTCCTCCCACCTGCCCTGGGACTCTACTCGCCAGATACGGGTATGCTTGGAGCTTCAGCAGCCATCTTCACGCTGGCAGCCTGCGTGATGCTGATGAACCCGCTGAAATTCTCGTTCCTCTTTATGGCCCCGCAGGGGCTAGTCGCTATGTTCTACTTCCTCTACAACGTAGCCCTAGTCTACGATCCGACCCTCATTCCGGGTCTTGGCTACGACCCTAATATCGCATACATTGCGCACGTCATAGGCTTCACAGTCGGCATACCGTTCGGAATCGCCTGGAGCAAACGCTGGCCAAGAAACCTTCTGATTACTCTCGGACTCTTCGCGATATACCTCGCGATCCTTGCAATCCTCGCAACGTTCTTCGGGCTAAGACTGCCCCTCGGCATACTCTAACTGCTGCTCCACGAGCGGCTTGAGCTTCAAGAAAACCTGTCTGGTCGCACCCAAATCGTCAAGACAGTGCTCCCGTATCGACAACAATGCCTTCCTGTCTCCTTCAAGCGCTCGAACATAGAGGTGCGGGACGTCCAGGCCCATCGGACCCTTCTTCCTATCTATCTGAAAGAAATCGCACACATGGTCGAGATAGGTGAAGGTGAGTCTCAGCCGACTCTTCACCACGTCAGCGAGATCAATGTGTGCCTTTCGAAGAAAAGGTCGAGGGTCAAGCCCGTGTTTCATGAAGCGAGTCGTGAGAAAAGGAATGTCGAAGCTCCGGCCGTTCCAAGTCACCATGACATCATAAGTCTCTAAACGTTGCGACAGTTTCAACAGTAGCGACTTCTCCTCACTCGTCCTCCTCGCTTCCAAATACTCGCCCGGCCCAACAACCGACATGAGCCCAGCACCAACCAGTACTCCAGCGTCCGCCTCAAGTGATGTCGTCTCGATGTCGAGAATGACGATCTTAGCTGCCATGGTTTGCTGATTATTGATTCACAGCTTAAGCGCTTCGGGAGCTATCTCGAAAGGAACATATTCGGGCCAAAGCCCTAGCACTCAGTAGACTGAGCCTATTTGGAGACCCCTGCCATAGTCGAAGTTGCAAACTTGGAGAAGACTTACCGCCTCGGCAACGTCACAGTGCATGCGCTTCGCGGGGTCAACTTCACACTCTACCAAGCAGAGTTCGTAGTCATAACTGGTCCTTCAGGATCGGGAAAGACGACTCTCCTCAACATTATCGGAACACTAGACAAACCGTCATCAGGCAAGGTCACCATTGACGGAGAAGACATTACAGATATGAAAGACGGTCAGCTCACGAAGCTCAGACGCCACAAGATCGGCTTCGTCTTCCAATTCCACAACCTCATCCCCGTCCTGACGGCTCTAGAGAACGTGGAGCTGCCACTGTTGACCGCAGGAATGAAACCGAAGGCCGCCAAGGAGCGAGCCGGCCTGATGCTGGAGCGCGTAGGCCTCAAAGAACGCCTCGCACATTTGCCAGACGAGCTAAGCGGCGGAGAACAACAACGCGTCGCCATCGCTCGGGCCCTCGCAAACCATCCGAAAATCATCCTAGCCGACGAGCCGACCGGGGACCTCGACACGAAAACCGGCTCAGAGGTGGTCCAGATAATGTACGAATCAGCGAAGAAAGAAAACGCCTCTGTCCTCGTCGTCACGCACGACCCGGTAGTCGCAGATAGAGCAGAGAAACTGTTTGAAATGCGAGACGGCAATATCACGAGAAGCTCCCAACAACGACCCAGAGAGGCATTCAGGCTTAGAGCGATTGAGCCGGTTCCTCCGGAGCCTGCACGATCTCTCTCACAGCCCAACTAGAAGGCTGAACCGAATATTGCTCTCGGCGAAGATCGCCTATCGCAACCTCCCAAAGCGACGAGCGAGAACCGCCCTCACAATTCTAGCAGTCATCCTCGGAGTCGCATTGCTGGTTGGAATAAATCTAGCCACAGCGAGCGCGACAGGCGAGTTCACGAATTACATCAACAAATTCTGGGGCCGAACGGATATCGTTGTTAGCTACGGCACCTTCCCACCAGTATTCGAGAGCGGAAACCTCGCGAAGGTCAAGGCGGCGCCAGAGGTCACCCAGACGGCCGCAAGACTCGTCTGGCTCGGCGTTCTCAACAAAACCGTTGTTCAACTCATCGGTGTAAACCAAACAGACTTCGATTACGTTGGTCTAAACATCACTGGATCCAAGGCTCTATCGCCTAGACAGGCAGTAGTCGATGATGGACTGGCTCAAAGGTTCAGGCTAGGCATTGGTTCCGCCATACAGGGATTTTCACTAAATGCGATCGGCAACAATGTCTCCATTCCCCTCTCGATAGTTGGAATCAACCATCCGCTCCGCAATATCGGAGCATCGGTCTACGTCAATCTGCCTCAGCTCCAGTTAGACCTAAACCTTCAAGGAATGATCTCCCACATCTACGCCACAATCAGGGACCCAACCCAAGCACCGCAAGTCCGGGACGAAATTCAACATCTTCTCGGGTCACAGCTCTTCAACGTAAGCGCTCCGAAGGCCGAAGCTGTCCAGAGAATAGCGGGCCAAACCGCAGGGTTCGAACTAGGACTCAATGTAATGGTCGCCGTCGCGCTTGTCGTTTGCGCCTTCATCGTCTTCAACACCTTGTTCATGACCGTGAACGAACGCACATACGAGATTGGAGTCATGAGAGCTGTAGGAACCAGCCGATCGCAGATCTTCAAGATTTTCTTGGCTGAGGGGATGCTGATAGGCATCGTCGGGGCAGTCGCCGGAGTGTTTACTGGGCTAATCCTTTCGAGAGCTTTCACAACAGTAGCAGAGAACATTCTACAGATCCCGTCTCTCCCTCTTGTCCAGCTCACCCCGACCATTGCACTAATGGGTCTAGGTGCAGGGTTTACCGCGGTCTTCGCCGGATCTCTCTACCCCGCCGCTTCCGCAAGCCGGATCAACATCATCCAAGCAATCCGGCCCTCGGCTCGAAACTCTCGCAATAGGGTCCCGGACTCAATCATAGTCCTCGTCAGCCTGGGAATGCTCACACTCGGATCACTGGAGGCGGCAAGACTAACACCCTTTCACGTCTCATATCTCGATGTTGCACTAATTCCGATCGGCCTAGTAATTCTAGGGGCCGTGCTCTTCGGACGATCTGGCCCAGCGCTGACAGCGCCACTCTTGCCATTCTCAAGAGCTGTAGGATACATTGTGTCCAGAAATGGGAGGCGAAGACTTCTCAGAAACGCGATCTCGTTTGGAATGATCACCATCACTCTCAGCTTCGTCATCATGGTAGGAGGTATTCAGGGAGGGGTCCAGACGGCCCTTGATCAGGGAATTCAGGAAGCGCTCGGTGCGGACATAATCCTCGTCGCAAATCAGTCTCTACCCATCAGCTTCTCCAATAATCTCACCAGCTTACCACAGATCGCAACAGCTACCCCACTTGGACCTACTTTCTTCCCATCTAGCCCGAAGGCTTTCGGTCCGGGAGGCAACAGCACATCTGTCGGCGTATTGGCGATCGACCCGAACGTGTTCCCACAGATCATAAACTATCAGTTCATCAATTCCCCTCCTCCACAACAAGTATACTCTCAACTCGCAAGTAGCAACCAAACTGTGCTCTTACCTGATTCTCTGGCTACTAGGCTGGGGGTCTCGACTGGGGAGAGCATCACGATGAACATCTGGGATAATATCACGATGAGACTAGAGCCTGTTGAGTTTAGAGTTGCCGGAATATTCACCGGTCCCGTCTTACAGTACATTCAATTTGGAAATAGTTTTGCTAGCGATACGATCGTTGTCTCGTTCAGTTCGCAGAACAAATTTTTCGGGGGCCAATACAACGCACCTCTCTTCTTGATCAATCTAAAGCCTCAATCCAAGGCAGCCGCCTCTACTGTAGCCCACGACATTGCCGCGTTATATCCGAAATATGATTTTGCGGAGAACTCGTTAACCCTCGGACAGCTCCTCTCTTTGGTCCGAGACACGATAAACAGAATATTCACGATCATCCTCTTGGTTCTTTACTTCGCCCTCCTCATCGCCACTCTTGGAATTAGCGCCACAATGATCATGAACGTCACGGACAGAAAGCGCGAGATCGGGCTCTTAAGATCGCAGGGGATGAGCAGGAGACAGATAGCAGGGCTCTTCATCAGCGAAGGAATCCTCCTAGGACTATTCGGCTTCATGCTCGCAGTACCGGGAGGTCTGCTCCTATTGGAGGGAGCGACAAACAGCACGACCCTTGCCGGGTTCTACTTACCATTCGTCATACCGTATGGCCCGATGGTACAAGCCTTTGGATTGTCGATCCTGGCGGTGGTGGCTGGGTCGGTATATCCCGCTCTCCGAGCTTCGCGAATGGAGATTACGAGAGCTCTCGAACAAGCATAGCGAGCGGGTAACCGTTACTAGTGGGAAATGGGGTAGGGTACGGCGGGCTTAGTTCTGGCTTAGATCGAATGATCATCTTGAGCCGGCATGCCCAAGTTCAGCCAGCGTCAACGGTACACTCTCGCCATTCTTTGCAGCTTGCTAATTGCTGGCCTAGTACTGTTATCTTTCCCTGCACCTGCCGAACAGGATATCGCGAACTATTCGACACCAATCGGCTATTCTGCTAGTGCCCTGCAAACGGTGATTGGATATGCGCTTTCGGGCTATTACGCGTCAGCACACATTACGATCGGAAACACGGCTACCGTAACATTGACGCTCGTTGAGACGGACCTGGTAATCTTCACAAGCACTTTTCCCGCGGGAACATTCGATATTCCAAGCACTCCTATCACCGCGGCCAACGGAGGAACAGTATTCTTGACAATAACGTCTCATAACCAGGTCTTCACCCAGATGAACGTAGCTGCGAAAATATTCCACATAGTCACAGCGCTTCCATTCTTCTGGGCAGGAGCAGGGATCTTGGGCTTGACCGGCCTCCTAACCCTAGCAATCTTCTACCAGCATACCGCAGCTGGAAAACTCGCGAGAAGAATCCTGCCAGTGGAAAAGGCAGGGCTGGGCTGGCCTTAGTCACCCAGTATAGAGCGACGCGTTTTGAGCTGGCTGAAGTCTTCACAACAGAAGCGGATCGGCTAGCCTTATACGAAGGACATCAAAGTTCGTTACATCATGCCTCAAGACTTCAACGCCACTGGCCGAACGGCCCATTCAAAATGGCGGTTCATACTCTTCATTACAGTCTTCCTAACGATGATTATCTTCATGTTGGCTAGAGGTGCGACGGTGTTAGCTGGTCTGACCTTTACAATCTTCTCAGCAACCATTCTCGTCGTAATGTTCAGATCTCTCTTTCAAGCTCAAGAATAGAGATTGAGAAATCCACCGATAATCGGTGATGGTCTCTAGGCTTCTTGGCTTGAATGAAGATACGTTCAGCTGGAACCATGCCTACGTTTCCGGCGATTACAAGAAACACTGGCACTACAGCAACCCAACCCAAGAACTTGCAACCCTGCTTGCCGCAGGTATCGTCCGAAAGGGTTCTGCTCTCGACCTTGGATGCGGAGCGGGCGTTGAAACAATGTTCCTCGCTGAAAACGGCTTCCGAGCATCAGGAATAGACGTGTCAGACAAGGCGATAGAACTGGCCAAGTCCTTGGCCAAACGGCGCAAACTGAGAATCGATTCGATTTCCGGACTGGAACAGTTCTCGATCTACCATGCCACGACAGGAAGTTTGTGTTCTTGAACGATAGAGGTTGTCTACACAATCTGGACCTCGACGAGTGGACTGGTTATGCGTCCGAAGTAGCTCGCGTCGCCGAATATGGTGCTTATTTTCTTTGAGAGGCGCTAGCAATAAGGAATCCCACGAACAATTTAGGTGCCTGACTCAGAAACGCCTGACGAAATATTTCTCAAATCATTTTGCAATAGGTCTACCAAAGCAATACACAATGGCGTCTGATGCGGGGAATTTACACTCGATGGTAGCTGTTCTGAGAAGAAAATCGCACTAGTCTAGCTTGTCCGAAGCCAGATTAAATAATACAAGGGACCTGGCAAGGTTTTGCGAGAGCCCTTGGCCGGCAATGCACTAATCTCCGTCTACGACAAGTCCAGGCTTGAACACGTAGTCGGAGCGTTCGCAAGACACAAGATCAAGGTTATCAGCTCAGGAGGCACGGCTCAGGCTATTCGGAAACTTCGTCACGAGGTCGTGGAAGTCTCAGCATACACCGGATTTCCCGAAATGCCGGGGGGACTGGTCAAGACTCTCCATCCGAAAATCCATGCCGGAATTTTAGGAGATTGGAAGGATCCGGTGCAGCTGAAATATCTGCAGGAGAACGGGATCGAGCCAGTGGATTTTGTCGTTGTGAACTTGTATCCGTTCCGTGAGGCTGTCCAGAGTGACCCTGTGAACTTGCGGAGAGCGATCGACAATATCGATATTGGAGGTGTCGCCCTAATCCGCGCAGCGGCGAAAGGTGCCTTTCTGAATAATAGGGTCGTGCCGTTGACCAGACCTGCCCAGTATGATGTCTTGATACGGGAGCTGGACAAACATGAGTCGATCAAGGATGAGTTGAGGCGCAAGCTTGCTCGGGAGGCGTTCGCAGTGACAGCAGAGTATGATGCTGCTATAGAGAGTTACTTGGGTAAGGTGAAGGGATGAGCGGGCAAGAGATCCGCCGGATCTACCGGACAGCCCGAGACGAGAATCTACCATTATCGCTGAAACTAACGATCGGGGACAAGGTGTTCGAGTACTCAAAGGTCCAGTGGAGGGTAGAGGGCCGGATGCGAGGGCTGCGGTACGGTACGAACCCTCACCAGAAGGGAGCGTTGTATCGACCGAAACAATCGAAGGGGGGGATTGGAAATGTTGACTGGGTAAAATGGGGAAAAGACGGACCCTCAGCAACGAATATCGAGGATGGAAGTCATGGGCTCCGGATCACGAGCTACTTCAAAGAGCCGGCCGTGGCAGTGATGAAACATCTCAACCCATCAGGCGTAGCTGTTTCGCGAGGAGGGGAAAGTCTGGCTCAGGTGTACGCGCATGCTAGGGACTCTGACAGCCGGGCCGCGTTTGGAAGCGTCGTAGTATTCAATAGTCCTGTTGATCGAAAGACCGCAGAGGAGATCATGAAGACGTTTGTTGAAGTTGTCTATGCACCGGGATATGGTTCTGACGCCCTGAGGGTCTTCGAATCCAAAAGGGACATACGAGTTGGAGAAGTCCCAGCTCAACAAGCGAGGGATGTCGCCATGCCCCCGGATGTGGTGGTGCTAGATGATGGATCGTTGATCATTGAGGACCCTTATCGAACTAGCATATTGTCGGTGGAAGAGATGCAACGGCTTCGAGTGCCTACGGAGAAGAAGCCGTCAGATCACGAGCATTTGGATCTGCTGCACGCATGGTGGGTGGCATGCGAAGTTCGGTCAAATGCGGTTGTCTTCTGGAAGGATGGAACGTCAATCGCAATTGGGACAGGCCAGCAGGATAGGATCGGGGCGATCGAGAACTCTATTGACAAAGCCCACAAGCTTGGCCACAGCCTTCGAGGCAGCGTGCTGGCTTCTGACGGGTTCCTTCCGAAACTGGACAATGTGGAGGCGCTGGCAAAGGAAGGGGTTTCCGCCATCGTCCAACCGGGCGGGTCCGTGGAGGACCCGGGGATCGTTAGGGCATGTGACGAGCGTGGAATGAAGATGGTATTTACCGGTGAACGATCTTTCAGGCATTTCTAAAAATAGCTGAACCCCATTTCCAAACCTGTTTCGTTCGTATTGATTGTTTATATCTTGCTTCCGACTTCTCAAAAGCTGGATCTCTTGGAACCCGATGATTTCGATTCTACGTCGGCAATCGAGAGGAGCTACGAACCTTTCCGAGTCAAATCCTTCGGTGAAAATTCAGCTGTTAACTTGGGAATGATATTTGTGACCGTCACTGCCCTGATTCTCAGTATGTTGCTCCTACCGCATCTGCTGGTCGGAGTGACATGGAACGGAGGATGAATCCGGTCCTATTGCACCTTTTTTTGAGAGTATCGTCACCGGTCTGGTTCAATTAGGGGAATCCTTATATCGGATATCCGATATCGCTATACCGATATCGAAGCATCAAGAAGGAGGCGAAACGTATGAGCGAACATGAATGGAATCGTCCCAGACACTTCTTCGCCTGGGGCATATTCGCGCTAGTCGCCGTTGTCGTGGCATCAATAGCAGTCTCAGCATTGCTATTCGCAACACGCCCTCCCCCCGTCGCAGGCACATACTACCCGTACTTCTTCTTCCCATTCCCGCTATTCTTCATCTTCGGAATATTCGCATTCTTCTG
>VBBT01000093.1 GCA_005881695.1 Candidatus Bathyarchaeota archaeon
CGTTTCGGCTGGGGCCGGCTTTGAGTCCTTAGCGGGCGCTGGTTTTGACTCTCTGGCCGGGGCGGGTTTAGCTGGCTCAGCTTTCTTTTCCGGAGCCGCTGGCTTCGGTGCTGCTGGCTTGGGCGCTGCAGGGGCAGGCTTCTCTTCCTCTGCTCCCTTCTTTCTCGAGACTCTTTGGTCCTTCGGAAGATTTCTATTCTTTATGTAAGCTGGAACATTCTTGTCGGCAAGTTTCGAATCACCATATATTTCGACCTGGCAAATGGCCGATGACCCCCCTGTCCTGGTCCGAACGCTTCGAACGTACACCTTGTCCTGTTGAGTTTTGAAATGATCGGAGGCGATCTTTCGAATGGCCAAACGGTCGGGAGTCCCGGAACCTTCGTGGTGAACGATAAGCTTCGCGTCCTTTCGGCCTAGAAGCGGGTTAACATGTTCGGCAATTATCTCGACGCTCAACTCTTAGCCTCCACCGGCTTCGGAACTGCATCCCCCATAACTACGCTGTTAACTTGGAGAGTATCTTCGCCAACTACGCGCCCGCGAACAAGCTTCCTTCTCCTTTCCCCACGGTCATTCGGTTTGAAGCCTACTCCGCCTGAAAGCATCGCTCTCTTCTTGGCTCCTCCTTGAATATCGAAACGCATTGGAATCCCATCCTTGTCAGTACCACCAGTGATCTTGAGCTTCATGTTTCCAATCCCCAGAAGTTTCCCATCGACCTCGTCCCCAATCGATTTTCCAACAAGTGCCTGAGCCTTAGCTCCTTCAACAGTCGCGGCTTTCGAGGTCTTGCTCACAGGATCCGATACTATGAGCTGGAACTTCGCCATGATCTTGTAATGTGCTCCCGTTAGACGCGAGTTCCCCTGAGGCCGTTAATAAACGTCCTTCGAGTCATGAGACCGCTCCCGAGGCATTTTTTGCAGATAGAGCGGCTAACTCATCGAGTAGTGCGAGCTCTGCTGGAGAGAGGTGGTCTCTGAACTTTGATGAAAGAGTTTTTGCATGCTTTGGAGGAACATCGACGTAGAGGATGTCGCCTTCGAAAATGTGTCTACCTACGACTGGCTTGTCGATGGAGACGGCCACTTGTTTCCCTGCGCCCACTTCTGCTACATCTTTGCCCTGGTCTTGGACTCTTAGGACTACGCCGATACGCTTCCCGCTGCCATTGATCACTGGATACTTTGGTCTTACAATTCCCTCTAGCACTTCCACCCCAACTATGGCCGGATCATTTCTGCGGAAGACGAATCCTTTGAGAATCTTCATCTTGCCAGGGCGGATAAGTAGCTCCATCTCGGCCTTAACGCCAGCAGCTCTCTGAGCCTCGACCCATCTCGAGTAGTCTTCCAAGACGCGATAGATGATGTCGCCTCTGAATACCGGTATTCCTGTCTCTTTGATCTCTTGCTCAGCATCAGGCAACAGTCTAACATTGAAACCGAGGACCGCCGCCAAGTAGGGATCTTTTGCTCGCACGACCTCAGCCTCAACCACGTCACGCCTAGAGATTTCACCCACGTCTGCGAGACGGACAGGCACCTTCGAAACTGACAGGGAGGTTGTGAGCGCTTCTAGCGAGCCTAGCGCATCAGCTTTCACGATAACCCCGGTTCGATCAGTGCTGACCTTTACCGATTCTACCTCGCTGAGCACTTTCCGCTCCAATTCTGCTCGCCTCGATGGGTCATCTACGCCGTAGATGGGCGACCCCGCGATTGCGTCATCGAGACCTTGGGCTGCAATCTTGATTCCGGCGGCAGCGTCAACATGCTCGACGCGGGCGAACTTGTCTCTAGGGTCACGAATCTCGTCAAGCGCCTTTGGCACGAGTAGTGCCCGGACCCTTGTTCGTATGATTCCGTTCCGTCCCGCGAGTGCTATTTCGTCATCTACTTTGATCGTCCCGTCGTAGATCATTGCGTCAACGGTAACTCCGAGTCCAGGTTCCTCTTTCACCTCTAGAACGGTTCCTTCGGCCGGACCCGCTCCTGTTGTTAGCTCTCCCTTCATGAAGATCTGGGTGAGTCCGACGAGCATCGCCATCAGTTCTGGCAGCCCCTCTCCTGTTTTGGCGCTCGCGGGCACGAGGGCTATGGTCTTGGAGAAGTCTTTGATCCTGTCGAACCGATCGGCGCGGAAGCCGTACCGGGACAACGTCCCCATCATCGTGTAAATTCTGTTATCAAGATCCGTTAGGACTTCCGGTCTTTGCGGATCTGTGTTCGCAAGGAACGAGCCGTCAGGTGAGGATTTCCACCCAGGGATCGCGTCGATCTTGTTGCAGCATACCAGGAAGGGTGTTTTGCGTGCTTTCAGGATATTCAGGGATTCTACGGTTTGAGGCTCGATCCCTTTGGTGAGATCGATGACGAGGACGGCGACGTCGGCAGCTGAGCCCCCCCGTTTGCGAAGGTTGCTGAACGTTTCGTGACCTGGAGTGTCGATGAAGAGTATTCCGGGGACTTCGATCTTGAGATTAAACCTGGTTAGGAGGGGTCCACAAATCCTGGTTATGGTTTGAGCTGGGATAAGGCTGGCGCCAATCCACTGGGTGATCTGGCCAGGTTCTCGGGCGGCGACGGAGGTGCCTCTGATCTTGTCCAGAAGCGTGGTCTTCCCATGGTCCACGTGTCCGAGAACGACGGCGATGGGTGAACGAATGGGCATCTGGGGAGGGCTCCATCTTGCCCTCTCGTTTTCCGGTGTCGGTATTAAACCATGATTTTTTCGAGAGAAGGCTGTTTGCTAGATTCCGTCGTTGAAGAATATTGATGATTCTTTCTTCGCGTTTTCGAGACTGTCAGATGCGTGAATGATGTTGGCGGTTATGGATAGCGAGAGGTCTCCTCTGATAGTGCCAGGCTCGGCCGTCTGCGGGTTGGTGGCTCCAATGACTCGACGCAGAACGTCAACCGCGTTCGAGCCTTCAAGGATCATCAGCAAGACCGGCCCGGAAGTGACGTGGTCTACTAGTTCTTGGAAGAATGGTCTTCCCTTGTGGACGCTGTATAGCGTCTCGGCCTCCTTTCTGGATATGTTGTGTAATCGTAATTGTTTGATTACGAATCCTTTCCTCTCTAGTCTAGAGAGAACCTCCCCTGCAACCTTCGATTGTAGGGCTTCAGGTTTCAGAAACGCGAATGTTTTGTTGTTCGGGTGACTGCTCAGTGTCCTTTCTCTCTCTTCCCGTAGTAAGCAGTCCACTTCAGCTTACGCGAGTCTCTTTTGAAGGACAGGGTGCTGACTCTGCACCGTCGCGAGCAGAAATAGAGTATCGTCCCATCGTTCTTCACGTGCATAATGCCAGTGGAGTTCGGAAAGCTCTTCCCGCAGAAAGAACACTTGAACGTTTTTGGCGTCGCTTACGCCCTACCTGATCTTTTTCGCTTCTCTCTCAGTCTCTCGAAGCATGAGAACGTCGTTAAGCCGGATGGGTCCCTTGACGTTTCTAGTGATAATTCGTCCCTTGTCCCGGCCCTCTAACACTCTTACTCGGACTTGGATAACCTCTCCCGTAACCCCGGTGCGTCCGATGACTTGTGTGACTTCGGCCGGGATGAGTGGTTCGTCGGACCTGTCTTTTGACTTGCTCACTTCCCTGCACCGGTCTTCTTGATATTCTCGACTATCTTCAAGAGATCTTTGAGAGACTGTGCGCCATCACCCGGTTCTACTACAGAGATAGCGGCGGAGCCGACGTCTAATCCGGCGGATTTGCCCAGCTCAAGCTTGCTGGGGACGTAGAGGTATGATATCTTTCTCTCTTCGCACAGGATAGGTAGATGAGCCACAACTTGCGGGGGCTCAACATCCTCTGCGATGATAACTAGTTTGGCGATTCCCCGCTCGATCGCTTTGGTCGACTCGTTTGTACCCTTCCGGAGTTTTCCGGTGTCCTTCGCGACTTGCAGAAGCTGATAGGCCTTGTCAACGGCCTCTTTGGGAACTTGGAATCGTACGTAAACGGATTTTTGTGCCATCCAGACTCACTCTCATCGGCCAGCAGGCTGGGCAACGCCCGGCTTTTAAGAACGTTTCGACAGCCGATGGAAACAACACTAAATATGGCGCGGAGGCCGATGCGTCAAAGATATGTCCCAAGCACCGCCAAAGCCACCGGCACAACCAAAGACGCCAGCACCAGCTGCAGCAAAGCCGAAACAAAAGAAGCTGCGGATGAGAAGCGAGCTTTACGAGATTTCCGGCTCGACGACGAAGCTGAAGAATAGAAAGTGTCCACGGTGTGGCTCAGTAATGGCGTCTCACAAGCAACCTACCCAGCGGTGGGTTTGCGGGGCCTGCAGCTTCACCGATTACGGGCCCAAATGAGGTATACTATTTTTCCGTAACACGCGCTGTTGCTTTGACAACTAGTTCTGTCGCATTCTATCGAACTCTGATAGCGAACTTTCCGGGAACCTTGATCTGCATTAGATGGGCGACTTCAGAGTTTGCCGGTTCGAGCACAACGACGAAGCCAGTCCAGTCATCACTTAGGTTGGTAGACTTGCAGTTTGGGCATACGGGACCTGCACTGATCATGCGGCAGTTCTTGCATGCTTTGTCTGTCAAGCTTTATGCTCCAGCTTCGGAGGTTTCCCCTTGAGGTCCTCTTGAATCCATTCGAGCCTGCCCAGAAAAGGTTGGCGCAACGTGATCCCGATTTTTCCTCCTGAGCCGCCTCGGGGAAAACTGACGGCGATTATTCGTCCTCTGACCATGTTTCCCTTTCCTAGGTTTCGGTG
>VBBT01000094.1 GCA_005881695.1 Candidatus Bathyarchaeota archaeon
TGTTAGGGTCCTCTCGCATGTATTGTAGAGAGGCAACAGTCACGAAGATCGCTACGATCAGTAGGACTCCTGAGAAGAACAGGGTAAACAGATCCACTTGGAATCCCCCGAAAGATACTCGTGAAGAGCTGGTGAACCCAAGCCATACCGTGGATACTAGGGCAATTGCCAGACCTAAGATGCAGACAAAGGGCGCGAGACCAAGCTTCGATTTTCTAAACCGGAGAAAGCCGGCGGGAGTGGCGAGTAGTCCGAATACTGCTAGGCTGAGAAACGGCGTCAGCGATAGTAGGGCCAATTTGGATTATCTTGCTCCGAGAGCGACAATGGTTCCGACCCACTTCTCCACCGTGGGCGTTATCACACTCCCTAGTATGGGAGGAGGATACACGCCAAAAATCAACAATGGCACGAGAAACGCGACCAGAATTAGGATAGAGTGAAGGTGTAACTCGTTCTTGGGACCTTCCGGAGGAGTCATTGCAACTCGTCTCAGCATCCAGAGGAAGTAACCGACGGTTAGAGCTGGCGCGACGATGGCGATTGCGAAGAGATAGCTCACGCTGAGAGCGCCCTGGATTACGAGATATTCGCTGATGAAGTTGGCAAAACCGGGAACCGCCATAGCAGCCATCGAGGCCAAAAAGAGGAGTGTAACTGTCTGAGGCATCTTTCCTCTCAGCCCCTTCAGTTCGTCGATATTTCGGGTTCCTGTATGGTCATGGATGTATCCTGACATGAGGAAGAGCATTCCAACTGCAAGTCCATGACTGAACATCTGGAAAACAGCTCCTGAGACGCCCGCAACGGTCGCAGTGAACGCCCCGAGCAGAACGTAACCCATGTGATTGACGCTCGTAAGGGCAATCATTCTCTTGATGTCCTTGGCGACGAGTGCGACCGACGCGCCGTAGATCATGGTGATGAGGCCGATGGTAGTGAAATAGGGCCAGAGAACACTCACGGCCTTAGGGAAGAGTAGCAGGTTGTATCGAATCAATCCGTATCCTCCCATCTTGAGAAGTAGGCCAGCTAGGAGAACGCTGACTGGCGCTGGGGCCTCTACGTGGGCATCAGGCAGCCACGTATGGAGCGGGAATATTGGAAGCTTTACGGCGAATCCCACGAAGGTTGTGATTGCTACGACGAGCTGGAGCGGGAGTGCAAGGTTAGGAATCCTCGCCGCCAGAACGTCGTAATCGAACGAGGGGCCTCCCGGGTAGGCCGAGGTTCCAGTCCAGGCGTATAGAGCAAGAAAACCAAAGAGCATCACAGCGCTACCGGAATAGGTGAAGATGAGAAACT
>VBBT01000095.1 GCA_005881695.1 Candidatus Bathyarchaeota archaeon
GAAGACGCCGATGATTCCTGTCTCGAAAATGAGAAAGAGAGCATAGTACTCCGCGTGTCTAAAGGTAATCTGATCCCAAGACCCTGCCGCGGACAAGAGGCTCAGAAACGTGGCTATCATCAGGAGTGGAAGACTAATCCCGTCAACTGCAACTTTGTAGTTGAGCCCAAAAGACCCAGCCCAGGGAGCGCTCTCGGAAAGCTGGAATCCGGGCTGACCATATTGGAAAACAACCAAAATTAGAATTGAGATCGCGAATACGACGGCGGTTGTCCCCACTCCCAGAATTTTTGCCACTTTGGCGTTCTTCCTGCCGAGCAGAAAGGTTGGTGCTGCAAGCACTGCAGGGAGAAAGATTGCGATTGACAGTAGTCCGATCATTTTAGGTCGCCC
>VBBT01000096.1 GCA_005881695.1 Candidatus Bathyarchaeota archaeon
GTGCGTAGATAGTAGAGGCGAAGGTGCCCGAGATGTATTTTGTCAGAGGACCGCTATAGAGGGGGTAAAGTAGTCCCAGCGCTAGGCTACCGACAGCGAGGAGTAAGTAGGGTATGAGCATCGTGTACCCAGCTTCGTGGGGATGCTTTCCACTCTCCATGAGATCCTCAACATGATTGCTGGGCTTTCCCGCCAGTGTGATGCCCAGCATTCGAACGGTGTAGAAACCTGTTATGAACGCCGTGCTGAGAGCTAGTCCGTAGAGGATGTATTGCCCCCCGAGGAAGCTCAAGGAGAGTATTGCGTCCTTAGTCCAGAATCCGCTGAAGGGTGGAATTCCCATCAGGGAGAGCCCTGCCAAGAGCATTGACGCAGACGTCAGCCTCATCGCCTTTGCCAACCCTCCCATTTCATCCATGAAACGGGATTCAGTGACATGCAATACCCATCCGGCGGCTAGGAATAGTGAAGCTTTGAACACGGCGTGGCTGAGAAGGTGTAGGAGCCCGGCAGTATATCCTGCCAGGAAGTTAGCACTGAGCCCTGCTAATCCGAGGGCCAACATCATGTAGCCTATCTGCGATACGGTGGAATAGGCCAGAACTTTCTTTATCTCGCGAGCAACAGCGGCCTGAGTTGCAGCTAGTAGCGCGGTTAAGGCGCCAATCCAGGCGATGACGCCGAAGAATTGTGGCACCTGGTTGAACTGAGATAGGGCGATGAAGAATACGGGCCCCATCCTTCCGGTAAGGAAGACTCCGGCCTTGACCATTGTAGCGGCGTGTATCAGGGCCGAAACTGAGGCGGGACCGGTCATCGCATCCGGGAGCCATTCCTGCAAGGGAAACTGGGCTGATTTTCCAATCGGTCCTCCAAAGAACAGTAGCGCGGTGGGAAGTAGAAGGCCGAGTCGAGACAGATTCGCAGCCCAGCTACCAGATCCACCAAGTTGAGATACTAGCTGGTTGTAATTGAAGGTCCGCGCGAAAGCGTAGATCAGAAAGATTGCGATCAAAAGCGCGATGTCTCCGATTCTTGTCATCACGAACGCTTTCATCCCTGCCTTTGTCGGCGAGTACTCTTCCGAAACACCCAGGGCTTTGTCGCCTGGGCTACCGACCCAGTACTGCGGCTCGTCGCGATAGAAGTGACCAATCAATGCATAGGAGCAAAGGCCCACACCTTCCCAGCCAAAGAACATCATCAGGAGATTGTCGGCGAGCACAAGCAGGAGCATGTTTCCGATGAAGAGGTTCATGAAGAACCAATATCGCGTCAGGCCGAACTCGCCTTTCATATAGCCAACACTGTAAATCATGATGAGGAGGCTGATCCAAGCGACGATGTTCACCATGAAGAGGCTGAGAGGATCAACTAGAACTCCGGCGGTAATGTTGAGAGATGGAATCCATGCGACAGTGTAATCTCCAGCGGAGACGGTCAGCGCTGTTATCGTCGCCAATACAGCTGCGACAAAGGTGAAACCGACTGCTGCTACATCACGAACCCTAGAGTGAAGCTTAGCGAATATGGGTGTTAGAAGCGCGCCTACTAGGGGCGTGATCCAGATGAGCCATGCCAGAACGGAGCTAGCCAATTATCTATGACCCCACTATGGCTCTTGCTGCGGAGAGGAGTCGGCCTAGGATCGGTTCGGGATAGATACCTAGGATGATGGTGACTATGCTGAGAGTGATGAGTGGAAGTGTGATTGTCCATGGTGCTTCTTTAACTTCGGAGGTATCCGAGTTCGGCGCTCCAAAGAAGATCTTCT
>VBBT01000126.1 GCA_005881695.1 Candidatus Bathyarchaeota archaeon
TGTAACCATGGCCAGCGAGCAATGTCACCGCGCCGGTCTTCTTCACCAGATCCTTGATCTCTTTACGGACAGTTTCATTGGCAGGATGGGGCGGATCGTGTGGAATATATTCTGGAAACACTAGAAGCTTGCCGTCTGCGGATCCAGTTGCGTTGTCGGCAATTATGATTTCCTTATTATCCGTAAGGAGGGCAAAGTCATTGAAATCCCTGAAAATCTCGAAGCCAAGCAACTTGCCCGTGCTGTATTTCTCGAATTGGCCAATTTCTTTAACAGCGAGGGCATCTTGGGGTTCCACTGCATTCGGATTCTGATCCGGCACATAGACCGTCGCGCCTGTTTTTTCTCTGATGTATTTTGAACCTCTTGTGTGATTCTGAGATGTAAGAATAATAGCTTTCGGCTTCCCCATCCTAGCAACAGATTCGATGAGGCCTGGAATGAGTGGCGGGGCGATCAGGATGATTTCCGAGTTCCTGACAAACAGATGCCCAACCATAATCCAATCACCTTCCGGATCAGGTGTCCCCCATCTGAACACGTCCCTTCTAACTGGGGAGAACATAACATGCGTAAGAAAAATGACTCGAATATAAAGATGAACAATACATCATCATTGCCTCCGATGCGCGAATCAACAATTATGAAATCACCGCACCCCCAGAGCATATCTACAACTTCCTATCCGACATTGCCGCAGGCAAAGAGTCTCTTGCATATGTCGAGAAATGGATAGCAAGGGAATTTAGCCGAGCCACGGAAGGGATAAGGTGTAACCCTCGAATGGTCCAGAAACAGGATAGAAGAGAGCAAGAAGAGGTCTACGGAACGATCAGTAGCGAAGAGTGGAACAAGATGGTGGAAGAAACTCTTCGAAAAGACAAGAAGCTACTGGAAAAACTCGCGAAGATCTAAAGTTCGCGACCTGGACACCATCTGCTCATAGCTCGGATAATGGAATCGACCAGGAACTCATCCAACCGTTAGTTGTTGAATCTGATAACTGTCTTGATGCTATCCTTGTTCGGACTGTACGCCTTCTGAAAATCCTCAGGTGCTATTCTCATGCTAATCGTATCCCTCAAGACGCCCGGGAATCGTTTCTGGATCTCCACGAAATCCTTTAGGCCCATGCGGAAGTAGTTGATGTTGGCGTTGACCGATCCGAAGAAGGTCTTGTTGCCCAAGACAACATCCTTGTAAAACGAGCCAATGTCCTCGGGCGCTTCCGTTGGTGCGTAGATCCCAAGAAAACACATGATACCGTTTGTGTTGAGCATCCCGGTTGCTTGCATCGCGACCTGTGCGGACCCTGTTTCTTCCATTATCAGGTCGAACTTGCCAAGGGTCTGCAGCGGTTGCTCGATCGTGTTCACATATGTTCCGCCTACGCGTTGAGCGAGCTGGGCCTTGACACTATCTTTAGTCCGAGTAGCAGTCACGACCACATCGAGGCCCTTGAGCCTCAACAGATATGCTGTCAGGAGTCCTACTGGGCCGGCGCCGAGGATGAGTGCTCTCCGTGGTTTCCAGAGAAGTCTTTCCTGGATCTTGAAGGCCTGGTAGACGCCCTTCTCTCCAACACTCATAGGCTCGAGTAGAACCGCAACATCCGCAACCTCTGATGGAACCTTGACCAGGAAGTTGAAATCCGAAACGGCGAGATCAGAGCCGAACCCGTGCAGTCCCTTGATTCCATGCTCCTTGTAGTTTCCAGTCAGGCACATGTCAGACTCGCCATGCTGACAATTGATGCAATCGTCGGGCCGACGAACGGTCGGAACAACCAGATCGCCCTTCGAAATTCCCTGATCGTTCTTGGGAATACTCTCTACTGTTGAGAGGGACTCGTGCCCTGTTACGAGATAACTGGATCCGGGAGGGGCCTCACCGTAGAAGCCCTGGTTCAGGTCCATATCGGTTCCGCATACACCGATCTCTCGGACCCGGAGTAGTGCTTGTGATGCTGTAGGAACGGGCTCCCGAATCTGTGCTAATTTGATGCTGTTCTTGACGCCTGGAGTTACGGTGAGGGCTCGCATGTTGATCGAGCTGGACCTCTAATCTACTTTGGGTTCTTCCAGGTGTTCTTGACGACCCAGACAGGCTCTGCAGGGTTGAAGTATTCCTGGCCTTCGACCTTGTACTTGTCGAGAATTTTCTCGTTGACATCCACCCCGATCCCAGGCTTGTTCGGAATCGTACTGTAGCCACTCTCGATCTTTGGTTCGCTGTTGACCAGCTGTCTCTTCCATTCTGGGAAGCAATCATAGAAGGACTCCTGGATCAAGAAATTCGGGATCGTTGCATCCAGCTGGATCGTTGCCGCGTTTTGGATAGGACCGAAGGCGTTGTGGAATGCCATCTCAACCCCGTACGACTCAGCGATCGCGCTGACCTTTCGAGCCTGCGTAATTCCGCCAATGTTGGTGAGGTCAACCTGGAGGAAGTCGGCTAGATTGTTCGAGAGTACATGTATGACTTGCTCCTTTGTGAGAAGGCGTTCTCCGAGAGCGACGCGAAGGCTTGTTGCCGCTCGATACTTGTTCAGCCCGTCAATATTGTCAGGATGTATTGGCTCTTCTGCGAAGAGGGGAGAGAACTCTTCCAGCATCTTTGCCGCCATAATGGCCGAAGTGGGATTGAATCGCCCATGGTGCTCGATCAACAGATCGATCTTGCCCTGTGTTGCTTCTTGGACCGCTTTGACTCGTGACCGGGCGAGGTTGAGGTCTGGTTTTTCGATATAGTCGTATGAATCTCCGAAGGGGTCGAACTTCAGGGCTGTGTAGCCCTTGGCCACAGATTTCTTGGCGGCTTCGCCGAACTGAGCCGGTGTGACGCAGTCGTTGTACCAGCCGTTGAGATATAATCGAACTCGAGATCGGAAACTGCCGCCCATCAAATCGTGAATTGATGCCCCGAAATGTTTGCCGATAATGTCCCAGCAGGCAATATCAAACGCGCTGACAGCAGTTGTTGACTCAAAGGACATGGGCAGGTAGAAGTCGTGCTTGTGCCATTCGTGCATATTGCGCTCCACATCAAGTGGATCTTTTCCCTTGTAGACACGTTCCACCTCGCGTAATGACGCGATGACTGGTTGGACCCGGAGGGTAGGAACGGCCTCACCAAAGCCCACGGTTCCATCAGAAGTCGTTAACTTCAACAAGATGGAATTGCTAGCCCAAGTAGCGCTACCTGGAGAGGCTCGCTCGCCTAGCTGGTAGATTTCGACCTCGGTAATCTTCAATTCGTAAAGACCTTGCTATTCCTTTCGGCCGTATGGAAAGAGGTAGGGAAGATTTGGCTTGTCATTCCAATCAACGTAACACGTCTTGAGCTGCGTATACATCTCCAAGCCATACCTTGAGCCTTCAGCGCCAAGGCCTGATTGTCTGAAACCCGTGTGAGCACCTTGAAGCTGCTCCGGCCCGACCTGATTGATGTAGCATTCCCCGAACTTGATCAAGTGCATCGCCTTCAGAACCCGAGTGTTGTCTTTGGTGAAGACGTAGGAGGCGAGGCCATACTTGGAATCGTTCGCGTACTCAATCGCCTTATCAAAACTGTCCACGCTCAACACCGGAACGACTGGACCGAATATCTCGTTCTGAACCAGAGACGATTTCTGACCGACATCCTGAATGATGGTCGGCTCGTAGAACCATCCTCTGGCAAGGCCTCGAGGCTCTTGTCCTCCAATAATCACTTTCCCTCCCTCCTCTCGGGCTTGCTGGACAAACCGGGCACTGACCTCTCGCTCCCGCTCGCTCACCATAGGCCCGAGATCAGTCTGACCGCTCATTGGGTCACCAATCCTGAGTTCCCTGGCCATTTTCACGAAGGCTGGGAGAAACCTGTCCTTCACCTTATCGTCGAGGTAGATTCTCTCTGAACAGATGCAGGTTTGTCCGCAGTTCCAGAATCGCGCCCAGATAGCACATCTCAGAGCCCAGGACAAGTCTGCGTCGTTCCACACGATAAACGGCGCTTTTCCGCCTAGCTCAAGGATGAGCTTGGCTACGTGATTTGATGCTCTTTCCATTATTTTCTGGCCTGCCTCGGTGCTTCCCGTCATGGTGATCAACGAGGTGATTTTGTTGGAAACTAGCTCGTCGCCGACCAGCTCGCCGCTCCCCGTCACCATGTTCAAGACTCCCTTCGGCAGTCCCGCCTCATCCGCAAGCCTAACCAGTTCGACAGTACTCAACGGGGTATTGCTAGATGGCTTGGTGACAACAGTGTTTCCTGTTATTAGTGCCGGAGCTATTTTCCTGGCGGCCATCGCGGATGGAAAGTTCCATGGAGTAATGGACGCAACCACACCAAGGGGGAGCTTGAGTATCATTATTGATTGTCGAGGGTTGTCGCTTGGGAGAACGTCTCCCTGTATTCTACGAGCATATTCGGCGTAGTATTCGAAATTCTCCGCAGATCCTTCTATCTCTAGTCTAGATTCGAAAAGGGGCTTTCCTTGCTCTGCAGTCAGAACCTCGGCAAGCCTCTCCTTGTCGCGCCGAATGAGCTGTGCAATCTTGAACAGGAAAGAAGCCCTC
>VBBT01000127.1 GCA_005881695.1 Candidatus Bathyarchaeota archaeon
CCAATCGAGAGAATCCCAGTTATCGCAAGCGGATACGATCCTAGTACTACCAGCAACACCACGAATATGGCCGCGACCGTCAGCACTCTCATCGTGTTGAACTGGTTGACAGTTTCATTGGCAAAATCCAGGGTTGACGCGGAAGCACCCCCAACCAGTATCGTGTCCTGAGCGAGCGAGGCGTCCGAGGTCTGAAGGCTCGTAACCAGGCTTCGGATCTGACTAACGGTGTTGAGAGAGTTTTGCGTGAAGGGCTCGTCCCCGAATAGCACCGTCACCATCGCAGTCCGATTATCCTGTCCGATACTGCCGAGGATCGCCTGCCTCTGTTGAGGCGTCAGACCTGTCATGTTAGTCGCGTCCACATTGACACCGTTAGGACGCGTAGCTCCCGTGACCTCCTTCACGTTAGACAAGCGAGTAATATTCTGGCTCAGTTTCTCTAGGTTAGCCTGTGCACCCTTCGTAAGGTTCCCGTTCGTGAGAATCGTCGCAGGAAACTGCACGAGCACTTGAGTAGGGCCTATCTGACCGGCGCCGAAGCTCTGTTCCAGCACGGTAAGACCGTGGACACTTTCGGCGTTGGCGAGCCCAGCCGCGAAATCGTACGAGGTGGCTCCAGTGAGTGATATGTAGATGGCCGGGATCGATATGAGCACCGTCAGTCCCAAGACCAGGGCTGGTCGCCTTACGCTGAAGCCTGCAGCCCGTCGGAAATATCCTGGCCTCTCAGCTCTCTTCTTCCGCGCCCGGATCGCAAAACTCTCGAATCTCTTACCAGATCTAGGCCAGAATATTCTGTCCCCAGCGATCAGAATGAAAGACGGAATCAGTGTGAGACTTACTAGTAGAGCGATTAGGACGCCGAAGCCGAGGCCGACTCCGATGGATTGTAGCAGGGTAAAGCTGCTTATCGTCATGGCTCCGAAGGCGATGATGACTGTGGTCGCGCTGGTAGCGATGCTCTCTCCAGACCAGGTGACGGATGTCTGGACGGCCTGGGCTTTGTCGTGGCCTTCGACGCGTTCTTCCCGGTAGCGGGCCATTAAGAAGATGGAATAATCAGTCCCCACCCCGAGCATTATAGTGAACAGGAACGTCGTAGTCGTGTCCTGGACGGGAAGGATGTACTTGCCGATCAGGTATAGCCCTCCCTCCGTGATCAACAGGGCCAATCCGACGATAGTCAGAGGGACGAACGGCGTGGCGACTGCAAAGAAGAACAGTCCGGCCAGTATGAGGATGGCGCCTACGGTGACGGGTTCGATCAGACTGAGATCATTCTGGCTTCCCAGAGAAGAGTCGGCGGTGGTAGCTAGATCGCCAGTCACATATGTCTGCGAGGGTCCGCCATAGCTCGCTTTCAGTTGAGAGATGATGTTCCGAATAATAACTACGTTCTTCAATATTGGGTCTGTGTCCGCGGAGGCGAACGAGCCGGGGGATTTCGAGAAGCTCACGAGAATGATCATGACGTTCTTGTTGGGGCTGATGAAGTTCTGTAGAATCGCTGGTGGGATTGGTATTCGATAGGTGGAGAGAGTGTATGTCCAGATTGTTTGATTGGCGCGTGATTGAGCAACTGAAGAGCTATTGCCCTGTTGAAGGAAATATGCTGTGAAGACTGCTCTCTCATAGCTGTAAACCGATGAGAAGTCCTCAACGCTGTTCAGAACACCCTGCGCGAGAAGGCCTTTTTCCAGGTCAAGAGTGAATCGCTTGGTCGCATTATCAGTGACATCGTTTCCTTGGAGGAGAATTATGGCGCTGGTGTTGGCCTGTGGATGTGGAAACTCTTGCGACAGAAGATTCTGGGCTCGCGCAGACTCAGAAGTGCTGGACTGACCCCCGCTAGTGTTTGAGGTGACAACCTGAGAGAGTTGCTGAGATAAAGGAAGACTTACTGCAAGGAGTAGAATCCAAAAGACGATTATTAGCTTGTATCTTCTACCTACGAAGGAGCCGATTCGTGCGAACACTGGAACACGAGGACCAGACGTCTTAGGGATTCCAACCCTCTTCGAGACTAGGTAGGCGGCGCCAGATGCGAATGCGAGGAGCCCGCCTGCAGTTACGGCCGTTGCGCCAAAGTTAGTGGAGATGTACTGGCGGAGGTAGAAGTTGTTCTGATAATTCAGAATCAGAGCCGCGAATTCGCCAAGCGATATTACAAGCAGGAATACGAGTATTCCTATCCAGCGAGCTTGGGAAGAACCGGTCTTGTTCGTCAGGCTCACTCGCTGTCGTAGAGATTCCCAAAGCTGGCTTTTTGGGCTATTTACGCATGATCTCTTGGATATTCCATCGATTCAAAGAGAAGTTGAAGCTTTCACCGCAAATCTAAACTAGGGTTTTAGCCTAGACATCCTCGGATCAATGAGGCTGTGTCTGGGTGGGGCTTCACAGCTACCTTTTGAAACGCACGATTAACACATTCATCCTAGTACTCTTTGTAATAACGCTCAACTTCGCTATCTTTCAGCTCATGCCAGGGACTCAAGGCATAATTGAAAACCTGATCGCGAATCCCAGGGTCACGGACAAGAGCATAATCGGAAGGTACCAGTATCAGTTTGGCCTCTGCTCTTCGTACAATCCCGCCACTCGCCACTGTGTGCTCGCGACACCTTGGGAGCGTTTTGGAAAATACTTTTTCAACATGCTCACTTTCAACTTCGGTGTTTCCTTCAAGTCAGGTCATCCAATTTTCGACGACATGATCGCAACAGGGCGCTTGACTAACACTCTCATCCTTCTCGGCACCTCCACCTTGCTCTCACTCTTGATCGGGATCTTCTTGGGTGTGCTCGTAGCCGCGAAGAGGGGCACGCTTTTCGATACCGGTTGGGTCACTGCATCGCTTGTCACATTCTCGCTACCCACATTCTGGATAGGGCTAATATTCATAATCGTATTCGCTCAGGATCTTCACTGGCTCCCAGTAGGCAACGTTACCCCGTTTAGTTGGAGTACAGGAGCACCGTCGCTACTCCAGCAGATCCCTGTCAGAATCGAGCATCTCTTTCTTCCTGCTCTGGTCTTGACGCTCTACTCCTACGGCGGTCATCTCCTTCTGACCAGAGCAACAATGATGGAAGCCTTGAGCGAAGACTACATTACAACTGCAACAGCTAAAGGATTGTCTACGGTAAAAGTGCTTTTCAAGCATGCGCTGAGGAACGCGTCGCTGCCGATCGTCACCAATGCTGCAATATCTTTTGGAGGTTTGTTGGGCGGCGCTATCATAACCGAAACTGTTTTCAACTGGGACGGTCTTGGCGGTTGGATTTTCAACTCGATAGATTACAGGGACTTCCCAGTCATTCAGGCTATGTTCTATATGATCGCTCTATGCGTGATAGCTGCCAACTTCATCTCCGACATCCTTCTTGGAGTCCTGGACCCTAGGATAAGGTACGAGTGAAAGGTCAACAAATCCTGAATCCCTCACTTTCTCCAAGTCAATCTTGTTGAATACTACTCATACGATCGAGAATGAACTTACAGCCAATTTTGTGCAACTAGAACTCTACGCTTGACCCCTCTAACGGTTTGCGGATTGTGTCTCGATGCTGGAATGTTGAAATGGTGAGGTCTCAAGAGGTTAGCTTGCAGTCTTGCCTCTCAAGAGAAACACTCGAGTCACCAATTCAGCTCACTCTGCAGTGGTCCACGCCGAACACCAGAACTGGGCGGTCTACTCCGGACTTGTCTTCACTATGTTCGTCTGGGGACTCGCATGGCCAGTCGGAAGACTCCTCGCAACAAATCTCCCACCAGTCTCTATCGCGGCGATAAGATACGCCATCGTCATCCCCGTACTATTCGCCATCCTCTGGTTCAGAGAAGGATCTTTCAAAATCGAACGATCATGGATACCAACACTAGTCGTAATGGGTGTTCTCAACACAACCCTCTACCAGATCTTCTTTCTCTACGGCGTCAAATACGCCGCCGCCAGCGACGACTCTCTCGTCATCGGAATAGGACCCGTACTCATAGCGATCATGGCCAGCTTCGTTCTCAAGGAGAGACTTACTGGGACCAAGCTTCTCGGCTTCGCTTCGGGGCTCGCGGGAATCATCACGATCTCTATACTCTCTCCCAACACTCAAGTTCTCAACAGACCGCTAGGCGTGACTCTCGTCTTCGGCGGTGCAACCGCATACGCTCTATACACGGTCATCCTGAGAAGATTCATCGCAGCAAACCGCGCAGACAATCATAGACCTCAACAATCCTCGCTCTCAATCCTTTCATGGATCAGCCTCTTCGGCTGGTTCTTCCTAATCCCACTCTCGATCCTCGAAGCACCTTGGACCTACAGTTGGGACCCGGGTTCATGGCTCGGAATACTCTACCTCGCCATCCTATCCACTGTCGTCGGGTACTTCCTCTACATAGAAGGTGTCTCGAAGATTGGAGCTGGCAGGTCAGGAATCTTCGGCAACCTCGTCCCCGTCTTCGGCGTCCTAACTTCCTTTCTCGTCCTCAACGAAAGCCTGAGCCCCTGGACCGCCGTCAGCTTCCTACTAATACTCGCGGGAGTACTCCTAGTAAACCGGCGAGTGAAGAGCTCCGGTTCC
>VBBT01000128.1 GCA_005881695.1 Candidatus Bathyarchaeota archaeon
TCAACCTTCTGAAATCTGTTTTTCCGCTCTAGCCCCAGAGGCGGCTTGTCAGGATCAGCAAAGGCACCGGTGTGGCTCCCAAGGATCAGGATAGATGCAAGTCCGCCCGCCCCTTTCTTCGACTTATGAACTACGACAATCCTTCTGTCAGTAACAATCAACTGTAGCCGTTCGAAACCTACCCCGAGCCTCGCGTTCGCTGGAATTATACCAACTACCAACTCTGGCCCTGATACATGGCTCAAGTGAGACTCGTCCCACTAACCATGCTCGCTAACCTGTATAGAAATCAACTCTCCTTTCACTACAGCATGCTATCGTAGGAGAGGGAATCTCTCGAACATCGAATGGGTTTGCTATTTTTGCGCCCGCCTCTATCGCAAGCAGACGAATAGTGTCCTCGTATCTACAACAATGCCTATGTACTCTGGTCCTAGCTTTTGACGACCAGCTTGTTTGGTCAAGTGCAAGGCGGTTGAATATGTCAGGACGCGAGAATATCGAAAATCGATAATTTCGAAATCCAATATTCTCATCGCTCGGAACAAACCTTAACCGTCGTTCACCTCGTGGTTCCCGCGGGTCAACATGCAAGTGGGTCCATATGTTACGAGAAGGTATCTTCCAGCATTATTCACGATGATTCTAGCCTTTACGATCTATCCTCTGCCTTCCGTCTTGGCCACGAGTAACACTCCAACTTACGTCTTAGGGGTTTCCAATCCGACGGACCCGCTGATCGTTGACTTGCAAGGATTGACGTCCTCTCTTACAATACTCCCCAGTGTGACAGGTCTATCGCTTGTCGGTAGCAATTCGATCTTATTCGTTGACGGAAGTTGGTTACAATCGGTATCATCCGTTGACCCAACCGTATTGTCACTTGTTGCGCAAGAACCTCTGAAAGCGATTCCAACGATTGTCGTCAGGGGAGCACCATCTCTCATCGCCAACTCGATCGCCAGGCTCGTGTCGACGAAAGTGCCAAACCTTCCGTTAATCTCGGAGGGGGTTCAGATAATCGGTACACTCCCTGACGGGACACCCCAAGGGAATACATTTCAAGTCATAGCCGGTTTCGACTATGCAGTCCACGCCGAGTTCTCTTGGGCCCAACAACTTCTTCCAAAGACGGGAGTCTCTGCACCCTTGACCGGTGGGCTGGCAAAAAGAACCGTTTCACCTTTGGCAACACCTTCCGGCCCGTCATTTGGATCATGGACTTTTGCCGCGAATGCCCAGACTAGTACAGGGGACTTTTTCTCCCCGGTCGCAAGGGTCTCCTACAACTTCACTGGGTACGAACTGCAGAACAGCGGCAGTTCAAGCTACAAGTGGTTCAATTTCTTTACCAACGAGACCCTACAACCAGGAATCTCAACGTATAGCAACAGTAACTGGAGAACCGCAGAGGAGATCGACCACGTCGTGCTGAACAACCAAACCTCGAACTTATTGGTTTCTCATGGACCTCAGCTCTTCAGCACGTCGGGACCATCGGTACTTACCTACACTATCGGGACACAAGCCGGCTTTCTCAACGCTCTGACCTCCGCCAATCAAACACAATCCTACTTTCTGAAGAACACCCAGGTAACTGACATCACGACGAACTCCACTAGCAATATTGGATGGGATCATCAGGTCAATGCCCAAACATCCGCAGGCAAACTTACCTTTTCGATTATTCCGGGCTGGACCGACAGGATTACCGCGCCGGGCAGGATCGACCTCCGAGGCGTCTTGACATCGTACTTCGAAGACTTCTCAACCAACTCCGTCCGGTCAACATCACTTTCCTTCTCGATATTCGGCGGCTGAGACCAAGCAACCCCCTCCAATCACCCGCCTAATCGCGCATTCTGTCTTTCGATCTACACTATTACCTGTTAGAATTCAGGGGCAGGTCATCTGGTTCATTCCGTGGTACGACTATGCAAGCTATATGTTCTGTCCTCTGAATCAAACTTGGGGAGAGATAAATGAACAATGCACAGTTGAAGTTGCTTGTTTCCTGTTCTCTTGAAAAACGGGAAATCGCAGTGACGCGTCCGCTACGTTTGCTGCTTTGTTCGAGACCTTCCCCCTCTTCGTTTTCGTCTTCGGAAATAGACAAACAGGACAAGTACTACGAGGACAAGCCCGAAGAGACTTGGTAGCACCTGTCCATAGACGAAAGGATCTAGGGCCGAACTTGAGGAGCCCCACACCGAGGTGCCTGCTAAGATCAGCCCTAGGGCTACTGTATTGTTCGAAACATAGTTGGCTTGATAATTACACATGAGCCCTGTACTTTGGTCCCAGGATATCTGAACCGACTGAGACTGATCTGAACTGGGGAACCGAGTGTAAACCTGCTGCCTAGTCTGGCCTCCGGCTCCGCAAGTGTAGGACCGTTGAGCCGTTATGGAAACGGGATAATTGTCGAAGATGGGATCCCCGGTATTCAACCCGGAACCGACGGCGAAGAACAAGCTCGAGATGGAACTGTTTGTTTGACCGCTAAAAATATCGAGCTGTATAGTCCCGATCATAATTCCGAATTGCGGATAACCCTGAAAGTTTGCAGTTACTCTCGTCCCGCTGACACCTAGGATCTGCATCTGGCTTCCCAGAACGTATGACTTGTAGTACAAGGTATACGAAGCAGACTCGCCTCCCTTCAAGGCCGTTGAGTATGAATTAACAGCGAAAGTAGGAGAAACAAAACATAGGAGCAGAGAGATTCCGAGGAACAGGCCTGCAAAAAATCGGCCACTTTGACACGACAAGGGTCCTCTATGAGTAGTTGGCGAAACAGAGACATAACCATTATTCCCGCGACCTTTTGCCTTACCAAGGCAAGGCTAGCTGGTGCTTGTAGGCATCTATCAGGCTGAGCCACTGGAGCACAGCCGCCTTCGTCCGAGAGATGAGCGATTTGCTTAACACAAAGGAGTATCACAGACCGGACCTGTCGAACGGTGAGGCATCAGTTCCATATCTACGAGAGGACTGGAGACTAGAATGTCAGCACATCCACACGGCACGAACTTCCGACCGCTGACGCTGTTCACTCTCCTCATCCTCGTCTCATTCGCCGCGTCGACGATTGATCCAGCGAAGGCCATGATACCGATGCATTCCCCAATATCCATTGTTGGAAATAGCGGGTTCACCCCTGCCAACGGGACGACGCCTGGCGGGAATGGATCTGTCTCAAACCCTTACATTATCGAAGGTTGGAACATAGACACAACCATCCCTAACAAAGATGGTATTCACATAGAGCAGACTAGTGCATCCTTCATCATCAGGAACGTCTACATACACGGGCAAGGGCAGACTAACGGGATCTTCTTCATCAACGTGGCCAACGGAGTCGTCGACCATACGACCATAACGAATTCATACGATGGCATCACTATATCCTTGTCCAATGCTACCGTCGAGAACAGTCACATCTCCACTAATGCCGGGAACGGCATCAATATCCTTGATGGCGAGAGCATCACCCTGTTCAACAATACACTCACACAAGAGACCGGAGCCGGCATATACAGCGAGTCCTGCGTCAAGTGCGACCTGAACATTACGAGAAATGCGATCACGTCAAACCTCTCAGGCATCGTTCTCCAGTCCATGAACAATAGTTTCGTGTTCGAAAACATGATTTCCTCAAACCATAACGACGGCATAGGCGTCTATAGATCAACATACATTGTCATCGTCCTAAACAACATCACTAACAATGGCATAGGCGCCAACCTAGTCGCATCCACCAACAGCCTAGTTCACCACAACAACTTTGTCGACAACTATGTGAAACAGGCCTTCGACAATGAAGCTGGACAAAACATGTGGGATGTAGGCTACGCGAGCGGAGGAAACCACTGGTCCAACTATTTCGGCGTGGACAACTGCAGCGGTCCTCGCCAAGACATTTGTCCCCGGCCTGACGGGATAGGAGATACGCCCTACACATTCGCGAACGCGGGGGACAATTATCCTCTGAAGGATTTCTTCGTGCAATCTGTAATCCATGACGTAGCAGTCTCAAGCATCACTCCCTCCGCTATGATCGTAAACCAGACGGGAACCATTTCCATAACAGTCACAGTCACTAACGAGGGAGCGGCCGCAGAGAACTTCACACTGACACTCTACTATGATAGAACCGTGATAGGGTCACAGGGCATCCTAGCGCTGGCTCCTGGAGAGTCCAGGATCATATTGTTCGACTGGAACACAACAGGTGTCGCTCCCGGACCCCATAACCTCAAGGCGGTAGAAACGACGGTTTGGGGTGAAATAGACGTGGCCGACAGCACGCTAGTGGCGGGACTGATCCTCGTCACAGCGCCCAACACTGCACCGTCACCGTCCGGGACGCCAACCCACTCCTCCCCCTCACCTGACATTTTCGCGGAAACGGGAATTGGCCTACTTCTGCTCGTCCTTCTGGCCGCTGTGGCCTATAGGAGGCGAGGGAGAACTCGCTGATCTCTGTCTTCTCCAATCAATCTACCTTGTAATTTTCTCTTTTCGCAAATCTTTCTTTTCCGTAGCTATTCTTTTTCTGCTAACTATT
>VBBT01000129.1 GCA_005881695.1 Candidatus Bathyarchaeota archaeon
CCGGATCTCTTGTCATAGAGCGACCTCTGTCATCCTCGTTTCTGCAGGGTGAGGAATACCATGCTTCTCAATGTACTCTTGTCTTGCTTGGGTTTTGTATTTGTTCACTTGAGCCTTGATATAAGTAGCCAGTTCTAACCACAAGGGTTCCACGGTTGGCCATGCTTCACCAGCATAATCCATTACCAATCTCGCCTTATCCACTTTTTCTTGATGTCTAATATCGAGGCAATGTAGTAATTCTACAGCTGCCTTTCCATAGATGACCAGTCGCCAAGCGCGTTGAACTTCATACAGGTTCCCTCCCACGCTTCTTGACAACTGAACCAAGAGTGCGGGCTTGTTTATGGTTATGTGCAAGACCGCATGCGCGCGACGATTCCCGCAATACAATCTGACGCATCCTTCCGCAGCAATGAGGCCCGCCAGATACGCTTGGAATATCGAGTCATCAATCGATTGTGGCACCCAGGCGGGCATCTTTTCCGACTTTCTTAGGACCGGCTCAAAGCTCTCATGTAGAGATACAGCGAGGTGGTATTGATAGTACCCGCGAGGGTTGTAACCCGGCTTCAACGTTGGATGTCCAAAACGCGTAAAGATCTTGCGAAATAGTTGTCCCATAGCTGGATGTGTTGTTGTGGAATTGAGTTCGATGAGTCGCCCGGCCCTTCTCACATGGAAATCCTCAACTAGCCCGGCCAGATAGGCCCCTTCACTCTTGTCGCCTGTGAAAGGTGTCTTCGGATACTTTGCTGATGCAACTATTGATGCGGCCAATCGATCCCTCAGCATGATATAATGTCTCAGGTTACGACTAACCGTGGAGTTGTGCACACCGTACTGCTTGGCTATCTTGGTGGTTGAAGATCCATTCTTGTAGAGCGAAATCCAATCAAGAACAGTTTTAGTTCCCACCTTGATGTGCTTCAATTCCTAAGGCCACCGGATTGCCTCCGATAAAACTCAACTCTCGGCAATCAATTATAGGAGACTCTAATCCGAAACTACCCGAAGCTGCTCTGAACTGGCTCTTTTGCATTGGCTCACTTCCTAGATCGTTGGGTTGAATCTTCGGAGGAGTAGGGAGTTGGAGACAACGGTGACGGAGCTTATTGCCATCGCAACGCCTGCAAGTAGTGGTAAGACTTGGTAGATTCCGGGTCCTAGAAATGGGACTAGAATCCCTGCGGCTATTGGGATGAGGGCGACGTTGTAAACGAAGGCCCAGAGAAGGTTCTGTTTTATCTTTCTCACAGTTGCTCCGCTCAAAAGTAGGGCTTTAGGAACATCTGTCAGATCGTCTTTGATGAGAATTATTCCGCCGGTCTCCTTTGCCACGTCCGTCCCGCTACCAATTGCTATCCCAACGTCAGCCGCGGCCAGAGCTGGGGCGTCGTTTATCCCGTCCCCGACCATGACGACCTTCTTGCCCTCCGCCTGAAGCTTTCGAACATGTTGCTCTTTTTGGTCCGGACGGACACTAGAGAAGACAGTATCAATTCCAAGAGTTTGGGCAATGGCCTTTGCCGTTCGTTCATTGTCACCCGTGAGCATCACCACCTCCAACCCCATCGACTTCAACCCCTTCACCGCTCTGCCAGCGGACTCTTTGACCGTGTCAGCGAGGCCGAAGATTGCAACAGCCTCTCGGTCTACTGCAAGAAATGTAACCGTCTTTCCTTGATCTCCCAGAGTCCTCACTTTGTCAGCATAGCCACTCAACTGAATAGAAAACTTGTCCATCAGATCGGCGTTGCCCATCAAAACCTCCCGTCCTTCCACTGTCGCCTTGACCCCGAGCCCAGGCAATGCTTCGAAGTCGGAGGGATCAGTCAAGTCAACGTTCATCTTTCGGGCGCCGTTGACTACTGCTTGGGCGAGGGGGTGTTCACTCCCTTTTTCCACGGACCCAGCGTAACCGAGGATCTGTGTCTCCGAAAGGTTTCCAATCGCAACAATATCCGTTAGAGCAGGCTGACCCCTCGTCAGGGTTCCCGTCTTGTCGAAGATTATGGTGTCTGCTTTGTAAGCTTCCTCCAGCTGGTCTCCTCCCTTGATCAGTATTCCGTTCTCAGCTCCTTTGCCGGTCCCAACGAGCAGCGCCGCCGGGGTTGCGATTCCCAGAGCGCAAGGGCACGCGATGATAACAACGGAGACAAATGCGAGAAGCGAGAAAGCAAGTCCGATTCTGGCGACAAAGAACCAGAACAAGAATGACGCAGTCGCTATTAGTATGACTGAGGGGACGAAGTATGCTGATACTCTGTCAGCTAGGCGTTGTAGGGGAGCTTTTCCAACCTGAGCTTCTTCGACCAGCTTGGCTATCTGGGACAGAACGGTATCCTGCCCAACCTTCGTTGCCTTCATCCTTAGCAGACCGGTCTTGTTGATCGTTGCGCCGATCACCTCGTCGCCGCTTCGTTTGTCTTTTGGCAAACTCTCTCCAGTAATCATCGACTCATCGACGGCCGAGCTTCCTTCAACCACTCTACCGTCAACCGGAATTCTTTCTCCCGGACGAACAATTAGAACGTCATCAACTTCGACTTTTTCTACGGGTATGCTGGTCTCGATGCCACCTCGTATCACGTGAGCCGTTGTGGGCTGCAGGCTCAACAGTCTGTGAACCGCTTCCGAAGCCTTACCCTTGGTAATGTATTCGAGAAGATTTCCTGTCTGAATCAGCGTGATTACGATAGTGGAGGTTTCGAAGTAGGTCTCGCTTCCGGGAAAGAATCTGGGGACGAAGGTTACGACGGTACTGTAGAGCCAGGCTGCCGAGGTTCCGAGGCCGATCAACAAGTCCATGTTGCCGATTCTTGACCTTAACGCGTCGTAGCTTCCACGATAGAACCGGAATCCGACAACGAACTGAACTGGGAGAGATAGTACGAACATCACTAGATTGTTTGTGGCTCTGTCAGAAATTATCGGAAGGTATGTTAGAGCCGCAATCGGAACAGTGAGTACTGCACCGATGGCTACGAGTCGCTTTAATCGGGATAGGGCTTTCTCTGGCGCTTGAAATTGGACTAGGCAGGTCTCGCTACAGAAGTAGTATGTCGTCCCGTAGTGTATGGTCTTGAGTGCATGTTCGCCCTCCTCCACATACATGCCGCAAACGGGATCCTTCGCCATACCATCATAGGCGGTGAAGCCTCTCTAAACTGCTGGGCTTTACAAATGTAAAGCTCGGTAGGTCGAACTCGCGCTATGCTACTGAGAGCTAGGAGACTCGATGGCTATCGCGAGCCCCTTTAGCTTGGGCTCGTAGGTCTCCCGAAACTTTCCCAGACACGTTTGGCAGCAGAAGAATCTCTCGCGTCCCGCGACTTTCAACACGAAAGGTTTTCCCGAGATCGATCCGTTGCAGGTTTCGCATTTGAGCTCAACCGCCGTCCCTGGCCGAATGAGGACAGGTTGATCGTCTTTGAAGATTTTCACGATCATCTGGCTTGAGTTCTGCTTGACTCCGAAATCGTTACTCAGCGTTTCGGTAAACCGCTGTAGTTGCTCTAGACTCTCTACCGCGACTCGGAGGGTCAGGTTGTTTTCTCCGGTGGTAAGATAGATTCCGCGCACCTCCGGGTTTTTCTCGAGCTTGTCGGCGATGTTCTCGATCTCGGCAGGGTTGACTCGAAGGTAGAGATGGAAGACTAATCCTTGCTTGAATTTGGAGACATCGAAGATCGGAGATATTTTACGAATGAGACCCTCGTCCATCATTCGTTTGACTCTGGCTTGGACCGTCGGGGTTGTTATCCCAGTGCGACGGGCGACCTCACGAAAAGACCTACGCCCGTCCTCAACAAGAATCCCTAGTATTCTTGCATCTACGTCATCAAGCTCGGGCATTCAGAGACAAGTCTAGTGGGCGGGAGAACGTATCTAAATGTTCCCCGGCAATTTTCGCTCTCGATTTTTCCGCCACGTTCAGAGTCGATGATTGCAAGCAAAGAACCCCTCTAGTTTTCTTCGTAGGGGAACTTCTTCTTGGAAGCCTCTGGCTTCTCCAACTTCTCAGCTGGCTTTTCCTTCGTCTCTTCCGTAGTTGAAACTGTGAGGTTTGTGGGTTCAGAAGGTTTCAAGTCCACTTTAGACTCAGACGTGTCAATGACTAGCGGCGGGCTTGCAGCTTTCGGCTCTACAGAGATGGAAGAGGCAGATTGCTCTTTAGCTGAGCTTTTGCTGGGGAATGTTGGGCGGACGATAGGACGCGGAGCCTGCCTGGTTGGGGAAGAAGGCCTCAGGTTCATTGGACCAACGATCACACTTGGGGGCGGCATCCTTGGAGCAGGAACCGGAATGTAGGGCTGTCGGAGCCCACCTGATTCTGAGGCGATGGGCGCAATCTTCTTCGGAGCAGCCGATGGAGTTAGGACGCCGGTTGTCTCCCCGACGTACTTCGGGCTGTCCTCCCAACCGGAAGACTTTGCTGAGGGTGCGATAACCGTTGGTCTTTCGGAAAACTTGTTGCCTGAATCTTGATCCGGCGCTGAGGATCCAGTCTTTCCAGAAATTACTAGAGGTGGTCTTGCGGGACTCTGGATCGTGGGCTTCATTTCTATCCTC
>VBBT01000038.1 GCA_005881695.1 Candidatus Bathyarchaeota archaeon
AGCAACAGGGCGAGCCAAACAAGATCATGATAGCAAAATGGTGCGTTGGCAAGACTCTCCGGATGATGGATCATACCGAGGAGGCGTTGGAAATGCAGCGGGGTCTCTATGAGCAGTATCAGGCGGCTGGCAGGAGGAGCGGATACGTCTACGAGGAGGTCGCAGAATGTCTGACGATAATGGGCCAAGAGCAAGAGGCTCAGGCATGGTTCGCAGCCGCTTACGAGGAACTCTCAAAGGATCCTCGGCTCGCAGACGAACAAGACAGGCTGAACCGGCTCAAAGAGCTAGGAAAAGTCAGTAGGCCAGAAACGTCCGTGCACTAGGACACCATATCCTGCGTGCTGGCTTACCTGGTTTAGAGCAGAAGAATAATGAACAGGAATTAGACGAACTTTCAAATTCTGGAACTGTGTGGTTCGTTCGAACTGAAAAACGGAGCGAAATATAGTTCACGCCACTAGATGCGTTCGACAATAATGATTGTGAAACAACACTCTGGAAGTTAAAGTTCCTTGATATTGACCATTGAAGAATTAGGGCTCGCAGCTTTATTCGCCTTGGCCTTCGCGAACGGGGCCAATGATGCGGGAAAAAGCGTGGCGTCACTGATGATGCCGGGACCCTCAGGCTCGCCTCCAAAGCGCAAGCCGCTCATCTGGGGAGGATTCTTCACTGGCATTGGGAGCGTCTCTGCAATTCTGATCTCGGGCAGACTCTTCACCGTCTTCACGCCCCAGACCCTTCTACACACTACGCCGGAGTCTTCTTTCGTTTTGGCAGCGCTCGCTGGCGCGACTTTATGGATTCTTGCAGCCACTCTTCTGCGGCTGCCGGTTTCCTCGACGCACGCGATCATAGGCGCTCTAGTGCTATTGGCGGTCTACCTGTTTGGAGTATCAGTGATTCAATGGGAGTTCCTGCTATACAGAGTTGTCTTGCCCTTGGCCGGGGGACCCATAGCCGCGCTCGTGGGAATCTATTTCCTGGATAGATTGACGCGTCGAACGGGAGCGCCTGGGAAGCCACGGTCTCCACGGCCTCGACTTGCCAGCATCGAGCACTGGGGGTCCGGGGCAGCTGTTTCCTACGCAAGAGGGATTAACGATGCTCCAAAGATGGCAGCTCTGGGAGCGTTCTTTCTTCTCGCCAATCCCTCCGAGGCAGCCTGGGTTCCATACTCGATTGTTGCCGTAGCGGTCCTGCTCGGCTCACTGGTATTGGGTCATCGGGTAGTCGTGACAGCTATTGGCAGGCATTCTGCGCTGGATCAGGTTCAAAGGTCGAAGGCTGGAGCGGCCACAGCTCTAGTCGTGTCTGCCGGAGCCTTCCTTGGAGCGCCCATGTCCACGACACAGGTTCACGAAGGATCGAACGCTGGAATTGGCGGACGAGGCAGCGTGATCAAATCCTCGTTGAAATCGATGCTCTTACCATGGCTGGTGACCCTACCTGCCGCAGGCATCTTGGCTATAGTAATCTCATATGTTGGAACCCATCTCTAAGATGGGCAGGGCACGGAAGATGAAGTAGGATACGCGTTCATATCGATGCTTCCGCTAACGATTCTGATGGGAAAAGAAGTAACGCCCACTGATGGAGAGTCAGATCTGCCTAAACCGGCCCCCTCTGTAGGATTCTATCCATGGAACTAGAATCTTCTCGATGGTCAAAGTATCGAAGAAACGATTTCATCCTCAGAGAAGGTATCTATGAGAGAACATCGGCCCTCAACGCTTCCAGTTTGCCAAAGAAAAAAGAAAAAATGGGAAGTTTAGTCGAAAGGAGGCCTAGTGCTTAGTTACCGTTAGTGTTATCGTAGTTGAGTGAGTGAGGCTGCCGCTTGTCCCGGTTATGGTGACGGTGAATGTTCCCGTTGCCGTTTGGCCGCCGCTGCCGGTGAAAGTCAGGGTAGAGGTTCCGCTTCCAGTTACGCTAGCTGGACTGAAACTTGCAGTAACCCCTGACGGTAGCGCACCGGTCGACAGTGAGACTGTGCCACTGAAACCGTTCAACGCTGTTATGGTGATCGTTGTTGACGTTGAACTGGTTCTAATCAGCGTCACGCTGGAGGGTGATGCGCTGATGCTGAAGTCACCTCCTGTTCCAGGAGCAGTGACTGTTAGACTGTAAATGGCGCTGTGGGACAAGGATCCGCTTGTACCAGTGACCGTTATCGAGTACGATCCTGTCAGAGTACTGGTTGTGGTTGAGATGGTCAGAGTGCTGGTGTAGGTGGGGTTTCCGCTTGTCGGGTTCACTGTGGCAGTGAGGCCGGTGGCTGAGGGACTGATGCTTGTGCTGAGCGAGACCGATTGGGTGGTTCCACTTACGAGGCTGACTGTTACGGTCGAGGTCGTGCCGGATCCCTGGACGACGGATCCGCTTGTCGGGTTGAGGCTTACACTGTAGTCGAAGGTTGCTGAAGCACCGAATGACCCGATTTGTCCGATGACCGTGTTCCAGTTCTGGAATGTTGAATCTATGCGGTATTCGCCTGCGACCCAGAAGGTTGAGGACGAGGTTGGGGTCGGGTCCGTGGCGGCACCGAAATAGTCACCGTAGCGGGTGCTGGTGTCAGCGGTTGTGCCTGATCTGATAACGGCGGGTGCCTGTAACGTGTTTAGCGGGTCGGTCGAGGCTCGTCCCGTGGCCATAGCTGATGGAAAGACGGTATTCGATGATGTGCCGAAGGAGACGACCAGTTGTCCCTGGTGGCTAGAGACTGCTGGATAGAAGTAGTATGCGCCGCTAGCTGCAAAGTCGAAATCCTGTGCCTTAGTTGCTGTTGCGCCGGAGGTTGTAGCTTGGACTAGGCGTAGACAGGTCCTTGTTGCCGTGTCTCCGCTCGGAACGCATGCGTCGTTCCACGAAGCCCATAGGCTGTTTGATTCCCAGACAACGCTCTCAACCCGATTATCGTTGGTCCTCAATAGAGTGCTCGTTCCCGGTTGCGCTGCGTCCGGCCCGATTACGCTCGTCGCGATCGAGAAGCTACTGGAGCTGACGGTTACAGCTGCAGGAGGTAGGCCTGTAATTGAGACTACGGTTTCCGTGTTCGTTCGGCTTGTAGAACTTGGAACACATGTTCCTGTGCAGTCAGTTACCATGTAGAACGTCGTAGACGAGGAGAGGTGTTGTGCAGGGTGCAGCGAGAACATGGTTGAGTCCGGCGTGTTTGTGGCAAAGTTGACTGTTGTGGATCCGGCTACGAGCTGTGACTTGTTCAAGACCCAGTAGTGGACGCCGAGGTAGCGTGTACCTGCGGAGTTGAAGTCGTTCACGGATATGACATACTTGTCATCATTGGTTCCTGTTACCGGCTGGTCAGGAAGGTTCGTACCGTCCGTTACGGCGTATAGGTTGAATGTGCCTG
Source organism: Candidatus Bathyarchaeota archaeon (assembly GCA_005881695.1). GTDB lineage: Archaea > Thermoproteota > Bathyarchaeia > 40CM-2-53-6 > 40CM-2-53-6 > 40CM-2-53-6. Next base: position 3,377 of record VBBT01000038.1, read on the forward strand.
TGGGGTCATTGGTTGTTGAGACCGCGAAGACGACCCGTGAGCCGGGGATGTCGATGATCGATGCGAACCATCGGCCGCTGCTGGCGTCATAGGAGACTTGCGGGTCTGACATTGACGAGGCGGGCAGTCCGAAGAAGCTGTCGAGGCCGAAAGTGGCCCTGGCAACTGCTCCAGCTTTCGTGTAGATTATGCCGGCAAGGTTGACCATTTCGAAGACATGGTTTGGCCCGGCACCCGCAATTACGTCTGGAGGCGAACAACCACAGGGATTCGGCGATCCGCCTGGGGCTCCCTCTAGGATAAGACCCACGGTCGTAGTCAGTGGTGAAGGAGTGCTCGGCGCGGTTGCAACTGTCTGTGTTGCCTCGCCTGTTGGGACATACCCGGTTTGTCCGGCCTGTGCTTTGGCCTGGTCGTAGGCTTGGAGGCCCTGTGAATGCAGGGGAGCCCGGTTCGTGTTGACAGTGGACTGGCCTGCTGCTTGGAGATTGCTCACGTTTACAGTGCCGATCAGACTGGCGGTTCCTGGTGTCAGAGTGGTTGAAACGGCTTGTGCTCTTGTGGCCGCGGTTGGGATTAGTAGGAGAATGCTGGCGAAAAGGATCAGTAGTACGCGACTATTTTTCATGAAAAACCGTGCCGTAGCGGTTTTGAATTTAACAGTTCCGGAATGCCAATCGTCCATGTCGGAGTCAGAGTGTCATTGTGTGTGCATCATGACTCGCTCTATTGAGTTTGTTTTTCCGATCTTGTCCCGCATCCAGAGCCGGAGGTGGATCTTCGGATCGCGATCGGCGGGTTGTCCTTGTTCCTAGAGTGTTTCTGTTATTTCTAGGGGTGAGGTAGCAGGCCTCGCTTCCCTTACGCCGAGGTTCTCTATCGTGATTGGTTCTATCCGGTCGGCTAGCTTGAACTGGAATATTTTCGAGTAGAAGTATAGCTCAGCCTCGTAGGATCGTTTGATGTTCTCTGCTCGCCGGAAGCCGTGTTGCTCCCATTCGTAGGCGATGTAGGCTACAGGGAGGCCTTTCGCCTTTACAGCTTCAAAGATTTTCTCGGACTGGTCTGGAGGTACGACTTTGTCTTCAAGGCCTTGGAACAGAATTAGAGCTGAGGATATTCCGTCAACGTGGTCTATTGGTGATCTCGCGCGATAGATGTCCCGGCGTCCGGGGTAGGGTCCGACTAGCTTGTCGAGGTATCTGGACTCGAACTTGTGGGTGTCCTTGGCTAGGAGTTCCAGGTCGCTGACGCCGAAGTAGCTTGCTCCCGCCTTGAACGTGGTCGTGAAGGCGAGGGCGCAGAGAGTTGTGTAGCCTCCAGCGCTTCCTCCCCGGATTCCAAGTCTCTCTCCATCAGCCTGTCTACGACTGGCCAGGTATCTTGTGGCGTTGACGCAGTCTTGGACGTCAACGATTCCCCAGTTGTCATTAAGTCTCAGCCGATAGTCTCTGCCATATCCGGTGCTGCCGCCATAGTTGACGTCCACGACTCCGATTCCACGACTTGTCCAATACTGAATCTCGTATCGTAGAATGGATGGACTGAGGCTGGTGGGTCCGCCGTGGCTCACAACTAGGAGAGGCGGTCTTTCACCCTCGGGTGCTTCGTAATCAGGATTCCGGGGAGGATAGAAGAAGCCGAACGCGGTTCTCCCATTTTCAGTGGGGAACTCGATCGTGTTCGGGGTTGAAAGGTATTCTTTGCCGACTGTGATTTCTCGTGATCGGTGTAGGATCTCCGTCTCTTTGGATTCGAGGTCTATTTGTACTATGGACGACGGTTCGGTGGCTGATCCTCCGATGAGGAAGACCCGTCCGTTTTTCGCGGCCAGATTGCCCCAGATAATCTGGTTGATAGGGGTCTCTATTGGTTTGAGTGTTTTCTTAGTCGGGTTGAGGCTGGCTAGATGCCAGAGCCCGTCCTTCGTGTAAGCACAGATCATATGATTGGAAGAGTCGAAGACGAAGGTATGCGATCCGAATCCCCACTGGGGGAGGCCGAACTCAGCCTCTATCGGGTAGAGCGGCTCGATCTGGTTGTTGTGCTGGCGATAGAGGTTCCACCATCCTTTCCGGTCGGAGCTGAAGTATAGGATGCCGTCTGGGGACCATTCGGGTTGGTAGATGGATTCTTCCAATCCGCCCGCCACCTTCTCGGATTTTTCCAGAGAACCGTCGGGCTTGACATTGGCAACCCAGAGTTCTGTTCCATCCCAAGGCATGTTAGGATGGTTCCAGGTTAGCCAGGCCAGCTTGGACCCGTCAGGGCTAAGGCGTGGTGTTGAATAGAAGTCGTTTCCGGACACGAGGATCTTGCCCTCCCCTTCTTTCTCCAAGTCAAGGCTGACGATGGTGTTGACAGCCTGCCCCGTCTTGACGGTGTGATCTTCGCGTACTGAGATGATACGATTTCTTGCATGGTCGATGATGCCGTCCGCATATCTCATGTCCACCGGCGGAGTTAGAGGCCTGGGATCTGACCCCGGGTCTTGGCGGTACAGACGCTGATCAGTATAGTTGGAAAAGTAGACTATTCCATTCCTGACAAGGTAGCATCCGCCCCCGTACTCGTGAACCCTTGTCCGGGCGCTGAAGCCTGGCCGGGTTACATCAGTCAGCGTGCCATCCAGTTTTCTCTGGACGATAACGTTCCTGCCTTTGTCCGCGGGACGAAGCTCGTTCCAGTACACGTCATCTCCGTCAATTCTTAGCTCGTCTAGCCCAACATACGTTGATGCTAGGAGTTCTGCCGTAATGGGTGATTTCCAGGAGCCATAGGGAGACACATGTCTCTGCATGAGAAACACTCTCTGGTCTTAGTGTCTCCGGAATAAGAGTGTACCTGAGAATGCAGCCAGGAACGCTCCAGTCTAAGGCGAACCCGAGGTACAATCCGCTTAACTGGCTGAAACCGATGCGATTGTGTAGTGACGGCCACTGGAGCCGACCGGGATCAAGGTCCTCGATGATCTTCTAGGAGGCGGGTTTCCCAGACCCTCGGCCGTCGGGATAACAGGCCCAGTGGGTAGCGGCAAGTCGACCCTTGTAAAGCAGATAGCTGCCGCGGCGCTGGAACGTGACTTTCGGGTTCAGTACTTTGCTGTTGACGAGTCCGCCGAGGACGTTAAGGACACTATTGCTTCATGGGGGGTGGACGTGAGCAGCTATGAGTCTGAGGGGAAGCTCTCTTTTGTCGACATGTTCGCGCTGGGAGTTGAGAGGCTTGCAGAATCGTACCCATTAGATCAGCCTGACCAGATTGTTGACAGTACGATGAAGTTCTCCGACCTTATCGCTCAGGGCCGAAGCTTCACCCTCAAGCATCTGGGCAAGAAGACGATGGGAATAATGGACTCGCTGACACCCTTCTTTCTGATGGTCGAGGCGAAGAAGGTCTTCCAGTACGGACAGGTCCTGAAGTACGCTACACGGTTCGCGAAATCAATTGGTATCGCGACTCTTCACACGCATGTCTTGGACGAGACGATAGAGAATGCTATGGTCAACTTCGCCGATATAGTTTTGGACATGGAGAAACGGAAGAGCGAAGGACCCAGCCATGGAGGAACCCTGAGGCTTGTCAAGATGGGCAAGACGGCTCCTGCCTCGAGAGGCTACTACTACGAGATGACCGAGAACGGAATCGACATCAGCACCGCACCAATGATATAGCAAATTACACGACGCTTCGAGATCTGGCCGTACGGAACCGAAAGCTCTAACCGGATGCCCGCTCTCACCGATCCAACCTTAGACAAGGGAATCGCACACGAACGAAGGCTTGAATCTACCCTACTCGTTTGATAGAGTCTGGGATGCTGCGATATCGGTTCTTCAGCAGGCGAAGTGGAATGTTACCAGGGCTGACAAGGCAACAGGAGGCATCGAGGTGCACGCCGTCATGGACATGATTACTTGGACCGAGACATTCTTCGTGAACTTGACAAGAAACAACGACGATTCTACCCGCGTCATAATGGGACGAATCGGCCTGGCTCAGCCAGTCGATTGGGGAATATCTCGCCAGTATATCGAGTCATTCCTCAACAAGCTGGCAAACGCTCTAAAGAGCGCAGGTTAGAATTCGAAGACAGCTTGGGACGCCGGCCAGAACTAGCGCAACGTTCACCCGTTCCTTCTCAATCACACTTTTATCAAGCCACGACCAATCGTTATCGCCAATGCAATCTGTTACTAGTAAGGTGAAGCCTATTCCTGAGGGCTATCATTCCCTCACTCCTATAGTGAGTGTCGAAGGAGCATCGAGCTTGATAGACTTCCTCAGGCAGGTGTTTGACGCGGAGGAAGAAGAGAGGTTCACCGGGTCCGATGGTCGAATACGTCACGCCGAAGTGAGGATCGGTGACTCAATCATTATGATAAACGACGCAACCCCAGAATTCCCAGCGGTTCCTGCAATGATCAACGTGTACACGGAGGATGTTGATGCAGCCTACAAACGAGCGCTCAGGGAAGGTGCAACTTCCCTGAGGGAGCCATCTAACCAGTTCTACGGAGACCGGACAGGAGGCGTCAAGGACCAGTACGGAAATCAGTGGTGGATCGCCACACATGTCGAAGACGTGCCCCAGGAAGAGCTAGAGAAACGAATGAAGGCCCCCGAATCCCAATAGACAGTCCTATTACAACTGTTTTTGAACCGAGTTACATATGGGAGGGACCCCTTGGCCAGAGCGCCAGGGGGTCTGGTCGGGGTTGACGAAGAGTCTAGTGGGTTAGGGATAGGACCTCTTCACGCAGTTCCCGCGGGACGCCTTTGTTGAAGTTCTTCATGGCCAGTTCATCTATTGTGTCGAGATGGTTTTTCGCTTGGGTTTTCAGCAATGAAGCTTCCTCAGCGACGCTCTTGATCTTTGATTCCAACGATTGCTTCGAAGCTTGGGATCTATTGTATTCTGCTCGTAGGTCGGATCGTTGAGATCTGAGCTTCCTCACGTTTGGGGAGCGTAGGATCTGACTCCTCGCAGCAAAGGCTTCTCTAGCCTCTGTCTGAATTGGTCTTAATGACCCACTTATGATTCGTTTCGCCCGTTCGAGTGTCTTTCTCGCCTTTTTCTCGCCGAGAGGTAGCCTGTTTGATTCAATGGATTCGCAGACTCCTTCGAGCAAGTCGGTCAGTTCAGGGTAGCCATCGGATTCCTTGGCCAGAGTCGTCAGCGGGGTTTTCACATACCGCATCAATACTTCTATTGCCTGTGGATGGGTATGCACTTCTCCCCTTTGATGCGATGACAGAACCTTCGTGAATACTCCGCCCAGTCTGGACATTTCTTCGTTCAAGAGTTTCTTTCTCAGCGCCTTGAGTTCCGCTTCTTTGGCATTGAGAGCTCGAATCTCAGAATCAGTTTCAATCCGTTCGATAGCCTCGTGAAGAGAGCCCTCGTTGTGGACAAGCTGGTGAATCTCCTTTTCCAGCTGGACGCGAGAATTCTCAAGATCCTGTAGCGTCTTGAGATGCTCGACAAGGATCTCGGAGCGTTCTTGTATTTGGTCACGGGTCGACGTGATGTCTCGGGTTCTTGTCCGGAACTGGGACGTCTGGTGATTGATGCGTTGCAGTCCTTCTATCTCTGCTCTGAGCCATCCTCTTTCTGAAGAGTAGTGTGAAGCCATCGCTTTTACCGATTCGTTGTAGCTTGAACCAGCCGCTCTTAGCAGTCTCGTAATGCTTGTCTCCAGTTTCGATATCGACTCGTTCGGACTTGATTTCAGAAATTCGCCCGATGCGGTAACGATCTCTCCTGAGACGCGGTTTAGTGCCATGGCTGCTCGAAGCCGTCGGGAATCGCCTAGGCCAGACATGTCATATTTGGTGTTTCGAATGAATTCTCGGCAGCGACTTTCTAGAGATGAAGCTAACGAAAGGGCGGCCTCGCCTAACTGTCTTGTTTTAGCTTGAACAGGCTTCAGCTGAGGGTCGATCACCGAGTTCGTCCAGTGTTGGAGAGCCTTCTCGACATCTGTAGCCTTCATGCGGTCCTTCATGGTTTGATTGGCCTCTTGCGCTGCTCAGAAATCCTAGGCCGGATTGTTGGGCTCTAGCTGCAAGACCGTGCAGAGCACGCGCAGTCTCAGAATTTCAGATTTTCCTACTTACGGAGGCGCGACAATCCCAAAATTTGCTAGGTCTTGCGAGATATCACTGGTCTGCTTACCTTCAGATATGGTAAGGGATGGACGATGCTTGGGGTCCACTTCTCTCCCCATCTCCGGTACGCGGATAAGATATCGCTTAGGTCTCGTCCTTTCTCTGTGAGACTGTAGACGACTGAGAAAGGTTCTGTGCCGGTTACTCTTCTCTCAACGATTCCCATGTTCTGCAAATACTTCAGAGTTCTAGAGAGAGTTCGTGCGTTCAGATCGTCAGGTTTGCCCTTTCTCAATAGATCGTTGAATCGGAGGGGGTTGTCGAGGAGGTAGTATGAGATGAGGATTCTCCATTCTGAGCCTAGCTTTCTTACCGCTTTGATTACCGCGCAGATGTCTCTCCTGCAGAGCTCGCTTTTTCCCGAAATAATGCTTGAGAGGTCGGGTTGGCAGCTAGACCCAAGCTTACTCAATGTTATCTAATGCAACAAGGTTAGCCCGAGATATAAGCAGCGAAGGGACACAAGCGTTAGTTGCAAGAGTAATCTCAATTCTGTGAGCTGTTCGAGAGTTTGAACTATCTTGAATCTCCTTAGACAGATCGAGCTTCACAGCTGGTCCATTGAGCGACCCTCGAAGCCCAGAAAAGTCCGCGAATTTCATGTCGATGTACTAAGCGTGGTGCCCACGGCGTCCATGCAGGACAGTGTATGTCAGAGTCGTTGAATGCGACAGGTTTCCTGCAGTACCCGTCACTGTCACGACGTACTGGCCCATCGAACCCCTACAGGAGATGGTTGAAGTGGCGGATGAGCCGAGGGTTACGTTGATGTCGCTCAACGAGCACGAAATCTGTGGGGAAGATGTCGCCGCTTGCAGAGTAACCGTCCCAGTAAACCCATTCAGGCTCGTCAGGGTGATGGTCGAAGAGCCCGATTCGCCTCCCTGGATGGTGACGGTGGACGGATTGGATGATATGCTGAAATCAGCGGGTGAACTGGTCCAGATGTTCGTACTCGCCAATACAATCGAGTAGGACCCCGTAGCGCTGCCAAACGTGGAGCTCTCTGTGAAAGAAATAACAGCACCAACTAGGATTCCTGATGCTTGATCAAAGGCAATACCAAAGGACGATGTTAAGCCTGGGAAGACCAATGTTTCGTTCAGGAAGTTGACCGTCCTTTGCGTACCGAGAATCGTCCGGGTCACGGTCTGGTTCAGCGTTATCGATGGAATCGCCCCGATGGCCTCAGGCGCCTGCAATCCGGCTGCTAGAACGAAGCTCAACGAATTAGCATCTTGGGGGCTGCAGAGAGTCTGATCGTTGGGAAATGTCCTGCAATCGCTCAGAGTTTGTACGTTTAGAGTATCGGTGTAACCGTAAAACGATGTCCCGTTATGGAGGTAGAAGGTTGTCGTAAAAGTTACGTTTGCTCCCGAAACCGTGGTAATTCGAAGCGCAACATAGCTCGTCACGTTGAACACTTCAAGGACGTTTGGAAATGCAGTCGAATTGTTCGTCTTGAATGTAGGGTTCGGAAAAACGTAGGTGGCGTTGTCTCCAGGTTTTACTCCCGGAAGGCTCGTCGCAACTGGGGAAGCATGAACAGTGCCGAATGGCATGATCCAGGCAGTAGTGATCAGGAAGAGTGCTACGAGCAGAATGATTCTCTTCAAATAGAACAAGGTTACGCTCCCCACGGTTGTTGATTTAACCCTTCTGGTATCCAGGGATTGAATTTGATACCTGTTTCTGAGGCTTGAAAATAGGCCTCTTTCGAAGGTCCAACAGACCTACAATCAAAAGCATGTGCGGCGCCCTAGTATGTTTCGAGGATGACATTCGGGTCTTTTACGGAAGGGGATTTCCGATTAGAGCTATTACCCCTGGGACACGTCAGGTCATACCATGAAGACGCGGGGTATTTCTTGGATGGGAGTTCGAACAAGGGAATTTGCTGGAATGGTGAAGCTCTTTCGCGACGCCCTGGGATTAGAGCTGACACATGAAGAGGAAGAGTTCGCAGTTCTTCGAACTGGAGACGGCGACACGGTTGAGATCTTCGGACCCAACCGGAAATACAATAAACACTTTTCTTCCGCACCCGTTGTGGGATTCTTGGTAGATGACATGGACCAGGCTCGTGACCGGCTCAGGAAATCGGGGTTAGAGCTCGTCGGAGACGTCAAGAAGGGTGATAGGGGATACGCTTCGCAGCATTTCCGTGGACCTGATGGCAATATCTATGAGGTAACGTTCGATCCTCAACGAGCTTAGGCAATAGCTTACTCCATTACAATCATTGGTTCTCTCTTGTCGCGCGTAGTAGCAGTGATAGTCCGAGGAAGAAAATGCATGCTGCACTAAACATTGTGTACTCGGGAATGTACGCGAACAAGAAATTTCGATAGGGGGGAACTGTACTGTTGGAACATTGGCGAGTCACTTCTATCACCGTAAAGAACTAGCCCGTATTGCACAGCGACTAAACCGAGTATCAGCAACGCAACTCCCAAGATGAAGAAGAGAGCGTGCATTGACCCGGTCATTATTTCCCCGAAGTATTTTGCCTACCGACGTCAATTACGTAGCTGTTCCAACTAATAAGAAATAGAGGTCGACCGACCGAAATGGAAAATCCCCCATTACACAGATAACACTCACGTCTACTGCGGACTTGGGTTTCCGCTCAGAATTATTAGAGCCTGATGAACGTTGTTCCAAAACGAAGAAACAAAGTAGACGGACCATGGCTCGGCTCTCAGTGTCAGATTCTGAAAAGAAGAAAACAGCAGTTCGGATTCTCGGCATATCTGGGAGCGCGCGAAAGAGGTCGTACAACACCGCCCTGCTTAATGCGGCAGAAGCCCTCGTCCCTGAAAGTGCCGTGTTGGAGACATTCGACGTGTCACGTTTTCCATTGTTCAACGACGATTTGGTCGTGGAAATGCCGCCGGAGATACGGGACTTCAAGCAGAGAGTCAAAGACGCAGATGCAATACTCTTCGCGACACCCGAGTACAACTACTCTATCTCCGCTGTTTTGAAGAACGCGATCGAGTGGGGAAATCAGCCAGACAATTCGTGGGATGGCAAGCCCGCGGCAATCATCAGCGCCTCCATTTCGCTCAGGGGTGGTGCGAGGGCACAGGCGCATCTCAGACAGATAATGGTGGACCTGAACATGTTCCCTGTCAACCAGCCCCAGTTGCTATTGGCACAAGCGCGAGAGAAATTCGACGCCAACCTCAGACTCGTAGATCCGGTCTCCGTGAAGACCTTGCAAAGCCTGCTTGTCGCCTTGGTCGAGTGGACACGGAGACTCAAGCAGTGAGCAGCAACAAGAGCAGCAAATCATGGCCTATCGTGCCCGGCACATACCAGGTAGGCGATCCGAATGGCCCGGTGGCTGTGTGCGCGCTTACATCAGAACGTTTGATCAGTCCGCTTGTAGCTCTTCCTGGAGTGGCCATCGCGGGCATGGTCTACACGGCCAATCTTGGCATTACGCGGATTATTGTCAACATCACGTCTAACCCTGCGATTCGTTTCCTGCTCATCTGCGGTAAGGACTCTGCACTATTCAAGCCGGGACAATCCCTTGTCGCTCTAGCAGAGAAGGGTGTTGATGACAAAAGACGGATCGTCGACGCTGCCGGCTATGATCCAGTATTACCATCCATAGATCCAGAACAGGTAACACAGTTCCGGAAACAAGTGGAGATTCTTGACTGGACCGGCGAAGAAGATCTCCAGGTCTTACAGGAACGGGTGAAGAGTCTCTCTGATCGCAACCCGGGCGTTTTCATGATGGGACAAAGAGAAACCGGTCTGGCTAGAAGGCAGGAGGAGTTTGTGTCCATTCGGCCGGGTGGTCAGCGTGAGCCGTTGTTGTATGATCCGAAAGGATACTTTGTCATCACCATCGAGCCTGAGCAGAAGGAGATTCTTCTACGGCACTATCTGCCTGATCATACTCCGGCTCATGAAATGCGGGGACGCGGAGCAACCTCGATGTTACTGGGTCTGTTGCGTGATGGTCTTGTCACACAGCTGAGCCATGCGGGCTACTTGGGCGAGGAACTGGCCAAGGCGCAGACCGCATTGCAGTTCGGGTTGCGATACGATCAGGATCGACCTCTGAGGCCACATGAAACTCCAGCTCAACCATTGGCTGAAGGAACCAAAACTGAGACGCCAGGGCCTCCGAAGATACCCCCAGTCCCGGTTCTCTCTGTGAAACAACTAGGGGAAATTGTTCCGGGAACGTTGGTGGACCTGTTTTTCTCGGTGACAGATTTGCCGAGGGAACAGGTTTTGGGGGGCGTGTTCCTACTGCCTGATGAGACGGGGACCAATCAGGCATTCCCTCGAACATCTCAGCGTCTCGAGGTTGAATGGGGTCCGACGAGCAAGTTGATCATGGGCGGAGCAGCTGATCTCGTTGTGGGTGCTCTCTTGAGGGTTTACGGTAATTACGATCAGAACAATCTGGTTCATGGGACGCACCTTGTGGTCTTGACTCGTGTGGCTAAGATCTTGGATGGATGAATGGAAGAGAGAGGTGATATTGTGAGTATGTCTGATGTTGTGATAAAATCTACCGAGAACGGGCCGAACCTCGTTATTGTTGATGGAAAGGTTGTTCAGGCCTGGTGCCGGTGCGGCGGATCCACCCTCATGCCCTTCTGCGATGGCACACATAAGAAAAACGGATTCAGGGCCAAAACACACGAAGTCAAAGTCCGCTAGAACCGGACCGAGAGTAATAACAAGAGATGCATGGATGGGTGAGTGAGATCAGGGAGGGTTAGGTCCTCTGACATGCGAGAGCATTTGGACTTCCTCAATCAACTGCAACATTAGCTTCTCGAGACTGTCAAATCGAACCTCGAGAGACTTGAGCCTCGCTTCTCGGTCGATTGTTGAAAACTCTCCTTCGAGAAACCCATTACTCCTCCAAATCAGGAGCCAGATGAAGATTTTCTCCACGGCAGCGTCAATTTTCTCTTGTGTCTGAGTGCCTATTCCGCATGCAATAGCGAGCTCGGTCAAGAATTCTTTCTTGCCTTGCACCAATTCCTCCCTAGGAATCTTCACTCCAGTCGCCATGTTTGCTACCAGTCCCGGCGTCCAAGAATTAATTTTCAGCTTTCCGCTTAGATAGGTCTTGCAAAAGCTTGACACCATCTCCCGGCGCTCTTCCTTCGAAAAGATTGACTTAGTTTCTTCTGGGGAAACTTTGGACTCTGCTTGAGGATCAACAGTCATTTCGATTCTAACTCATTATCGCTCTTGGTTGGTCGTTTTCCAAGCCAATCCCGAATAGCCTGTTCAACTGCCTCACTAAGATCTCCCTTCCTCCCTCCATATCGATTGACTACGGCTAGTCTTAGCTTTCTTTCCAAGTCGTCTGAGAGGATCAAGTTAAGTCTGCCCAAGCCGCTTCAGCAACCAAAAGTGATTCTCGTGGTGAGATATATGTATTTGCTCATATGCACGTAAACATCGAAGCTAATCCTAAACCACTGTTGGCGTCGCGTTGGCATTAGTGCCGAGGTATGAGTCGGACCCAACTCCTCCCCAGAGGTTCCATTATAGGGATCTTTCAACCTCTTATCAGGTCCAAGTTTGAGACGCACTCGAGCCGCCTTCGGACTGATCGTATTTCTTCTCCTTGTCATGGGCTTCTCCCTTCCATACCAAACTCCGTTTCCGGATAGCATCCTTCTTTCCGGTGTCCTCGCAGCAACGATTGCTGTCCTGCTCTCTCTTTTCCCAGAGAACATACGACAACTCATGCTTGGGAAGAAGCAGCCAACGGTCTCATTGGAGCCCCTTCAGATTCTCCATTTCGGCGCCGGTGCGAAGCCGGAGAGGTCACAGTGGATAAACATGATATGGACGTCTTCGGGCACACCCCAACATACCCTGACCGCATTATTTGGAGTAATTCGGGCACATGCTATTGGAGGCGACGCTATTGGATGTCGTGCGTCAGCTAAACTCAAGATGCATGACATCTGGTTGGACAGCGGCAATCTCAACTGGTATTCCTCTTCGTTAATCCGAAACCTCACAACACTTCCCGATTTTGAACTTCTGAGATTGAGCACGTACTTGACAAATATCACAGAACACATTCCCAAGGACGACGCCAAGGATCTGCTGGTTTTCTATATGTTGCAAAATGGTTCAGGGGTCTTCTTATGCTCAGACATGACCCACTCGTTTGCGGGAAACGTTCAGAATGATCAGCCGTTGAGGTTCCAACTCGAAATATCAATTACCGCACAACACCAGCCAAAGGTCGTCACTTTCTTCGATGTCGAGGCTACCTGGGGTAGGTTCCTAATTGCCAAGGCATCTCAGCTCCCAGTTAGCGCTAATTAGGTCGCAAGGGGAGTCATGTCTTTCTATGTGAATAGGACGGCCTTAAGATCCCGAACGACGTTTCGTCAACAAATCGTTTGTTGAGGTAACAATGCCAGCCAAGCTAAGATTCCCGGATCCGATCCACGGCACGATTGAACTCCCGGAGTGGTATCCAATAGTCTCCAATCAACCATCTGTTCGTCGGATGATGTTCATTCGGCAGCTGGGGCTCAAGGCATACGTCGACTTCCCTGGAGCGATTCACACTAGGTTTTCCCATGCTCTTGGTACCATGCAGCTCACCAAGAAGCTTGTTAGCTTGTTGTCTGAGGAACTAAAGAAAGCAGGACAATCTAGCAAAGCAGGGAATTTATCCGCCAACGTGAACACGCTAATGGCAGCGGGTTTTCTTCATGACATAGGCCATGGCCCTTTTTCTCACGCCGTTGACTACCCTGCTAGTAAGTTCCTGGGAAGGACACATGTTGAGATAGGCTCAGAAATAATCGCGGACGAATTTGAGAAACTAGAAGATCATGGTGTCACACTAAGCGCAGTTATTGACATAATTGAAGGGCATCATGCGCATCCCTTCCTACACGAAATCGTCGATGGACCCATCGATGTCGATAAGCTAGATTACTTGCTCAGGGATAGCCACCACGTGGGACTAAGGTATCATTTTGACTTAGACCAATTTCTCTACGAATACACCGTTCTTGGGCCGGACGATGATCTCGAAAGTTGCGTCCTGGGTCTGAATAATACGCTTCAAGCAAGGACGACAGCGGAGATTTTTGTTCTGATTTGGAAAGGAATGTACGATCTGGTTTATCAAATCCAAGACTCTCGGATTGCGGAGAAAATGTTGGAACACGCAATCTTGGTTGGTTGCAACAAGGATTCAAAACTGAAGGGCATGTTCTCCGAAGAGAATCAGTATAGGAAACTGTATGATGACCTTGTTCTCGATGCTGTAGGTAAAGTCGAAGGGTTTCCTGGAGAAGCTGTTAAAATGATAAGGGACGAGAACCTCTACCTACCCCTAGTCGACATGGAGTTGTCCCAAGCCCGATACTCCTTTAGTCGGAAATTCATCGAGTCCCTGTTGAAATTCGAAGAGTCAGAGGTTGCTGAAACAGCAGTCGGACTAGGTAGGGCTGTATGCAAGGGCATGAATTTGAAAAGTGAGCAGTTAATAATTGACCTGGTTAAGAGCAGGAAACCCAAGTCGATACATTTGATGGGAAGAAGCATCCAGGACCAGCCGAGCTACTTGGAAGACAAATCTGACGTAATTGCCGCAATTGAGCCCAGAATATCGCTTAAAGCTTACCTACACCCATCTCTTCTGCATAAGATCAACGAGTTAGAAGTTCAAAAACAGGTAAAACGGGAAATAGAAGCATGGTCGTAGCCGTAGAACAGCTGAGCGACCTATTCCTGCTTCTCCATGTGATTCGAGAGACGGGACTAGTCAACGGAAGAACCAGACTCCAGAAGACCATCTACCTTCTTCGAGAACGCTACCATATTCCATTTCGTTTTCATTTCAAGCCCTATTTCTATGGCCCGTACTCCGAGGATTTAGCTGACGCTGTCGAGAACCTCGTGGCTTTGGGATTGATCGAGGAAAACAGACATTATTTTGACGAAGATGTAATAGAATACTCCTACAAACTGACCAAACGTGGAATGGACTTCCTCAGTACCAACTTCACGACGGAAAGCACAAGAAAACCTCCGATAGGTGCAAATCTTTCAAGAGCAATTCGAGAGCTGAACGATCTTCTCACGCCGGCCTTGGTAGCTACAGCAAAGTCGGTGATGGCATCATCGAGCCTGGTTAACTAAATTCCAAATGAATCCGCCACGCAACCAATCCGCGGGTTCAGCATAGAAAGTCCTGAGCGTAGTCGGACCCCGTTGGAGTGAAGGGTTGCGGACGAGCAGCACAACTCTGTAGCGTGGTCGAATATCCGGAAGATTCGTACCAGTATATTGTGACCTGATAAGAGTCTCCAGTTGGAAGGTAAAGCTGATACTTGTGGGCGCTTCCCCCTACAGTGGAACTTAGGGTCCCTGTTACTTGGTTGTCAAAATAGATTGCAACCGGCGTCCCGCTACGCCCGATATCCACTACTCCATGGGCATAAGTGAAGCTCTGTTGTGACAAAGGAGATGTGCCAACGGGTTTGGCCAAATTACCGAGTCCGAAGCCAATTCCTCCCGCGACTATTGCGGTAACTACAACTCCGATAATTATCCCGGCCACGTATTTGTCATGATTGTGCGGCTGAGATTGCGATGGATAGTATGGATAAGGCGGTGGTTGGGATTCGGACATTGTGCATTATCTTGGGGAGCGTCGCTATTAAGGAAACTCAGTTGCAGAGCCGAGACACCCAATCGAGAAGGGTAGGGGCGAGTGGTCTAGAAAACAGAGCTATTGGCCGCGGGCCGGCAACAGTTCGAGGTATGAGTGTGCTAGGATTTTTGTGAGGTTCACTAGGTCGTTTATGCGTACATGTTCGTCGATTCCGTGAATGTCGCTGTCTTGTCGTGTTGCGCCTAGTACGGCTACGGGTATTCCTAGTTGGCTGACAACTGCCATGTCCGTAGACCCTTGGCTTCCTGCTGGCGGCGTGTCTCGTCCGAGAACTTTTCTCGCTTGTTTTCTCACCACTTTGACAAGCTTGTGGCTAGGGGACGTAATCATTGGCTCGTATCCAAGGATTTTCTTCATCGAGATCTTTGTTGGGCTGTCTTTTGCGAACTCTCTGACGACCCTGTTGATCTCTTTCTCGACCTCTGTAGCCTTCTCTTCCGGTATGAATCGTCTGTCGACTAGGATCTC
>VBBT01000109.1 GCA_005881695.1 Candidatus Bathyarchaeota archaeon
CCAGACACTTCTTCGCCTGGGGCATATTCGCGCTAGTCGCCGTTGTCGTGGCATCAATAGCAGTCTCAGCATTGCTATTCGCAACACGCCCTCCCCCCGTCGCAGGCACATACTACCCGTACTTCTTCTTCCCATTCCCGCTATTCTTCATCTTCGGAATATTCGCATTCTTCTGGATTGTCAGATGGCTAATCTTCCCATGGAGAGTAGGATGGGGCTACCGAGGAAGATACTGGCGATACCAAGACGAGTCCTATTACATCATTCGAGAAAGATACGCCAAGGGAGAGATCACCAAAGAACAGCTCGAACAGATGATGCGCGACCTACAGCAACACATCTAAAGCACGACCCCTCCCGAACATGCGGTGGGCTATACCAATAGTCCACTCTTTTTTCTCTTCTTCCATAACATCGTATAGTCAAATGGCCAGATAACTTAGGCGCCTACCAGGGCAAGATGGCCCAAAAATGACCCTTAAGTGGAGAGGAATCATAATCTCCGAGAGCCTAAGATAACCGAGCCTCCTTAACGAGTTCGACGTGTACAAAGCCCGAATCTCTGAACACGATGAACCCGTCGACGATCTAGGAACCAAGGGGAGATGGCACCTTTACTGGGTACAAGTGAAAGAAGAACAGATCGAAGCTCTCTCAAGCGAGATCAGGAAAAGCTGGTATGCTCACTTTTGGAAGGGTCAAAGACTCATGGCAGTCTTTCCAGGTAGGAAGTTCGACTTTCAGGCCGTAGACAAGTCTACGTGGAAAGAAGTTATCGAATACGGCAGGTCCGTTGGAATTCCAGAAGAACAACTAGACTTTCCGACCGATTAAGCCTCCAAACCGACACGGCAGGTATGCTCAACCGTATCATGGTGACTAGCTAAGATACTTGCGAAACATTGGCCTCGCAATGCCGACGCCGAGAACCTCCAAGAGCAGGATCATGCCTAGCAACACCAACAGCAAGCTGCCTAGATTATTGAACTGTCCGAGGACCAGGATACCTCCGACCAGGCTGCCAATCCCCAGAATGACCAACGCGATCGTTGCCACGATCCCTAGCGATTCAGTCCTTCGTACCACCCTTCTCTCTTTGCGCTCTTCTTCTGCCATCTCAGCAGCCTGATCGCGTTCTATCTGCCCCATCGACTCATACGAGGCTTCGGCGAGGCTTCCTCCACAAACCCCGCATTCCACCTCATTATTCAGCGAAACCGAGCCGCATGTTGGACACCTCTTCAATTGATGGAACTCACTGTTGGCAGTATCGACCTGCAATTTTAGCGTGCCGCAGGGGTAATGACTAACTACTTCACCCGCTAAAGAGGTGGGAGAGCCGCGTTGGTCCTGGAAGAATGCCCCTTCTGCCATAGGTTTCTTGCCGCTCAGCTAGTGTCAAGGGAAGAGGTAGACACGGGCGAGATTCTCAAAGAGAAAGACGTAATTTTTAGAATGGGTATCTCCATAGAAACCGGCGAAAGAATCGCCGACCAGCCAGAGGCATTCATCACCTACAAGTTTACTTATCGATGCAAAGACTGCGGGAAGGAATGGACTAAGTTCTCCGTCAAAGAAGTCGGCCTTCCAGAGGAATATGTACAGGACGAACTAGAATAGACAGAATACGACACTGACAAGGAAGAAGAAGAGGCAAGAGAAAGGGAAGCATGACGCCCGGGCGCAAACCCTCCACAGACAAAACGTCAAAACGATGTCCGCCTTTGTTTAAATAGAATCTACAGCCCCGACGGTCAAGCACCGAGTAGAGATCAAGTCCACGGAAAACGGGCCGAATCCAGTGTACCTGGACGGCAAGGTATTCACCGCATTGTGCAGATGCGGAGGCTCTAACAGTAAGCCCTTCTGCGACGGTACCCATGCAAAGATTGGATTCCGTGCGAAACCCGCAGAACTAAAAGTCCTCACGGAGCACTCCAAAGTAGAAGCATAGGGTTAGAAGAACTAGAACCCTCGTTAGGTTGTACCTAAATGCTCGACGACCTCGCCTAGCGCTTTATGGGAAAGAGTGAGAGCGAAGCCGCCGACGTGCCCTGCTTCTGGAAGAGGCCGATGGTATTATTAGGCTCCTATATTTGTAGTAGATTGCTATGGCGAAACTCGGGTACCTAGCAGTAGCTCTCTCCATATTCCTAATAGTCAGCATCATTCCCTTGCCCTTGCTCGGCCCCATAGTCCCAAAGATTCCAAGAGCACAAGCGGCCACCGTCCCTATTACTCTAAGCGGATTTGCAACAACCGGATGGGACGGCTCCACGAATCCTAACCCGACGATAACGGTTCGCGCTTTCGACACAGTCAAACTAAGCCTAAGCAGCGCCGATGGCGCACCTCACCAGTTCTTACTGGACGGTAACAGGGACGGCAGCGGCACGGTGGATTGTCCCTCACCAGACCCGTGCTCCGCGGTGTTTCCGCCCAGCACGATCTACTCTTTCTCCGTTAGCAACATTGCCGCTGGCACCTATACTTACTACTGCACCATTCATCCCACAAGCATGTTCGGAAGTTTTGTGGTGGCACCGGATTTCTCAATCAACGCCAACCCCTCAACCCTAAACATTCCCGCGGGCAGCTTTGGAACCTCTCAGATCACTCTGAACAGTAACGGCTTTTCCGGAACAGTCTCACTGTCTTCCACAGTCGTCCCCAGCACCCCCACGATAACTACCACGCTGAAACCCACATCTGTCCTTCTCAACCCCGGCGGATCGGGAACCTCAACCCTCAACGTGACGACGACTTCATTCACACCGCTAGCGACTTACAATGTAAATGTAACAGGGACCAGCGGTGCTCTATCCCACTCAACCCAAGTAACCGTCACAGTTACCAGTGGCACTATCGGCGGGACGGCCACAACAAACCCACGGGGATTGACCCTCCCACTCATCGGAGTCGCAACCGTGATCGCTTCCGCAATCGTGCTGACTGGGATCTACGTCAGGCGTGCTAGAGCAAAGAGAATCCACAAGCCTAAGTAAATCCACGAACCAAACAACTAGGCAACGACCTCAAGGGATAGTGGAGAGTCTTGAAATTAGAGAGAAATTCCGCCCCCGCGATAATCTTGACTCTAGTGCTTGCAGGTTCATTTCTATTACTCGTCCGAAGCCCGCTGTTCTACTCCCCGGTCGAAAGAACCCGCCCCCTCAGAGCTGCCCTGGTAGACGAGGTTTCAGCGACAATCCCGGATCCCTACTTCACAGCGAACGTGACAAACACGTTGACAAGAATCGGGTACACGGTTGACTACTACGCGCCGAAGGACGTTACCGTTGACCTCTTCAAGAACCTGCCCTCCAAGGGATACGGGATTATTATTCTGAGAAATCACTCGACGGGGTTAACAGGAGACGTGATCGCCCTCGTCACTTCAGAACCATTCGACCACGGAAAGTATGTGAACGAGCAACAGGCCGGCTTGGTCGTAGAGGCCTGGTTAGGCTCAAGCAACACCACATACTTCAGCATCACTCCAACTTTTGTCCGGGAAGCAATGCAGGGAACTTTTCCCAACACACTTCTAGTTGTAATGGGCTGTGCGGGACTGATGAACTCGGAGATGGCCCAGGCCTTCGTAGCTAGAGGCGCTGAAGTCTACGTAAGCTGGGACCAGATCGTCCTCGCAAACCAGAGCGACGGAGGCGCCATCCTCCTCATACAATCCATGACAACCGGACACACGGTCGATGACGCGGTGACATCAGCCACGGAGAATGCGCCTTCGAGTCCTCTGTATTCCAGCCAGTTAAGATACTATCCGTTGGATAGAGGAGGAGTAGTTCTCAGCCTCTGAATTTGAATCAGGCTCAAACCTCTTCATATGCGCTTCAAAATGGAACCACGGATTTAGAAAGGAAAGACCGATAAGCTCTTCATTATCGAAGATAAACCGACGCTATTGACAGATCAGAGCCAAGTCGAGAGACGGGGCGTGATCAAGAGGCCCACGGCGTCATTCCTATTTTCCTTAGCAGCGGGAATCGCGACGGTCGCGTACTCAACAGGCCTTGCCAACTATACGCAGTATTATTTCATAACAACAGTCCTGGTTCAGAACTCATTCATTATCGGCCTAGTCACCATCTTCGTTGGGGCTCTGACCTACGTTAGGCCCGACGAACATTCCGTATGGAGTCTAGTTATGGTGTCAATGGGCATTAGCGAGCTAGTGTTAGTAACAAGCACCTCGTTGACGATTCCCTTCCTAGAGATCTCCCCCATAGGTCCTGCTGCCGGAATACTGGCACTAATTAGCGGTTTTCTCGGGCTCATATTCAAGCCAGGGATCATCAGATTCGCCACCAGCTAATCATCCGAAAATCAACACGCACCTAACATGGGTGAACTGTGAGTCCCTTAGTCGATCTGCGCGTCCTCAATCCAGACCCCGCGCTTCTTCTGAACACGTCCTAGTTCGAAGACCGGGTGCCCATGTCTCTTGAATAGGCGATCTACACGGGTCACCTCTTCATCAGGGCAGACTAAGACAAAACCTACACCCATGTTGAATGTCCGTCGCATCTCTAGATCTGTCACATGCCCTTTCTCTTGTATCAGCTGGAATATGGGCGGCGTCGGTGGCAGCTGATCAATCCTTGCCCCTAGCTTGGCCTGGCCGAGGATCCGCTCAAGCTTCCCAAAAGAACCGCCAGTAATGTGGGCAAGGCCGTGGATTTGCGTATTCGCGATTGCTTCCAGAACAGGTTTTACGTAGATTAGGGTAGGTTCGAGTAGTTCCTCGCCGACGCTGCGACCGAGTTCTGGAACTCTCTCCTGAAGCTTGTATTCCTTGAGAAGAATTTTCCTTGCGAGAGTCAGACCATTCGAGTGAATTCCTGAACTGGCTACTCCGATCAGCGAGTCCCCGTTTTGGATCTTGTTTCCGAGAATCAGGTCTTTATTTCTGCATATTCCAGCTGCCATTCCCACTAGGTCAATCCCGGGGTCGCTGGAGAGAAGGTCTGGGACAATGGCGGTCTCGCCCCCAACTATTGCCATTCCTGCCTGTTTTGCCCCCTCTACCAGTCCAACTGCGATTTCGTTGACGATGCGACGATCGTGCTTGGCCATTGCGAGATAGTCGAGAAAGCTGATAGGTTCTGCACCTGTGCAAATCAGATCATTCGCGCACATCGCGACGCAATCTATCCCGATGGTGTCGTACTTCCGCATCAACTGAGCTATGATGACCTTGGTCCCGACGTTATCGGTATGCAGGCTCAGGACACGGCCATCGTTGAGGTCAACGAGACCTGCGTAATGGCCAATCGGGAAAATTGGATGCCCGACTCTCCCTTTACGAGTTTTGAATGTAGATTCCAGCAGTCGCGCAAGGGCCTCGTGGGATTTCCTGACTTGGGAAACGTCGACTCCTGCTCTGGCGTAGGTCATGCGGGACCTAGGCAAACCTAGAGCTTCAGTCCCGTCAAGCGCTCGTAAGCGATCATGTACCGCTTACTCGTTTCATCAATCAGATCCTTGGGAAGGCCAGGCGGTCTCGGGGTTGGCTGGCCAGCTTTTCGCGCCTCATCAAGCATCTTCTTGTAACCAACCTTGGAAAGCCAATCTCGGATCAACTGCTTATCATAACTCTCTTGGTTCTTGCCCGGAGAATAGTTCTCTTTCGGCCAGAGCCGAAACTCGTCAGGCCCAATCGAGTCCGCTAGAACGATGTTGCTTTCGTCGTCGAGACCAAACTCTAGTTTGAGATCGGCAAGGACAAAGCCGGCCTTGTCCGCGCGCTCGGACATTTTCTTGTAGATATTGAGGCTGCGATCTTTGAGCGCGATGATCTCTTCAGTGTCCAACCAGCCCTCGTCCACAATCTGGTCGACCGTGACAGGCTCATCTTTCACGTCAGACTTGGTGGTTGGATCGAAGTATGGTTCAGGAAGTTTGATAGCGTTGATTGGCTTCACGGGTAGGTTGACCTCTCCCTTGACAAGTCTCTCGTAGAGACTGCCGTAGAGATAACCTCGGACAACGCACTCCACTGGGATCATCTTCAGTTTCCGGACAATCATACGGTTCGCGTTCTCAACGCGGACCATATGATGGGGGACCTTCAGATAGTTGAACCAGTACTCCGCAAGCTTGCAGAGCACTTCCCCTTTTCGAGGAATGGTAGAAGGAAGGACAATATCATAGGCGGATACCCGGTCGGTAAAAACGAACAAGAGCTCCTCGCCGTCGAGCTCGTAGATGTCCTTTACCTTGCCATGCTTGAATGGCATCGACGACAATTCGTTCTCAGGGTCATTAACGTGTTCTTGCATCTAGACACGACCACCACGGTATTGCTGGAGGGTCTTTGCGAGTTCTGAGTCGGAGAGTGCAAGAATCTCAGCGGCGAGGAGTGCCGCGTTCGTTCCATTGTCCAGGCCGACGGTACCAACCGGGACGCCTGATGGGAGCTGAACGATCGACAGGATCGAGTCGAGGTTGAGCTTGCCCGAGACCGGGACCCCAATCACTGGCTTGTTGGTTAGGGACGCCACGAAACCAGGTAGGCCAGCGCTGAGCCCGGCAATTGCAATGAAAATATCAGACTTGGAACCCTCGACGTACTTGTCAAGCTCTTTGTGGTTGCGGTGACTCGAGAGAACCTTCGTTTCGAAGGGAATGCCAAGCTTCTCAAAAATGGTCTCAGCCTTCTTGGCGATCTCCCGATCGCTCTCCGAGCCCATGACGATGCTAACGCTTTTGGTCAACTGTGACACCGCACAACTCGAGATTCTGTGACTACCGTGTTCGCTGGTAAATCAAACTGATCCCGAGGAACGCGACTGACAAGCTGAAGATTGAACGATAGACCGATCGACCGAACATGTTCTGGAAGCGTTTTGAGAATGCGGTCAAAATATCCTCTGCCCCAGCCGAGACGGTAGCCTTCCTTGTCCCAGACGATCCCGGGAATGAACATAACGTCGACTGCATCGAGGCTCTCGGGCCGTAGAAACTCTGGTCTGGGCTCGGGAATGTTGAAGCTTCCAGGCGCGAGCTCTTTCCCGAGGTCTTTGATTTCGGAGAAGAAGAGGTCAATGTCTCCTTTCTTCACAACGGGAACAAGAACTCGCTTGTTGCTATCCAAGGCCTTTCGGATGAGTGGACGAGTGTCAACCTCGCTACCCTTGCTGACGTAACAGGCAATACCTCTCGCGCGGACATACTCGTGAAGATGCAGAACCTGATCCAGGATCTCCACACTCTTCTGATCTATGTCTCGAGTAGACTGTCGATCTCTGAGGCGCAAAATGTATCGTCGAAATTGTTCTTTCTCCACAGCAGTCTTTGCTTCGGTCAAACTTTCAATCCAATCTGGATACTTGAGGCCAGTATAGTGTTCTCTAGTAGACATGCGACCGTCATAGGTCCAACCCCTCCCGGAACCGGCGTAATATAGCCGGCTACTCTGCTGACCTTCTCAAAATCCACATCCCCCCGGAGCTTTCCGTCGACCCTTGTCAAGCCAACATCGACTACAGCCGAGTTAGGTTTCACGTGGTCGGCGCGAATCTGGAAGATTTCCTTTCCAACTGCACTGACTAGAATGTCAGCGGTCCGTGTCATCCCTGAAAGGTTGGCCGTCTTGGAGTGGCAGACGGTAACGGTCGCGTCTCTGTTGAGGAGGAGGTTAGCCAGGGGTCTGCCCACCAGATTGCTTCTGTTGATGATAACTGCACGTGATCCAGCGACCGGAACTTTGTAGTAGTTTAGCAGCTTGATAACGCCTTTCGGCGTGCCCGGAACCAGTTCCTCATGACCTGAGGCCAGTTTGCCAGCGTTGATGGGATGCAGTCCGTCTACATCCTTGTAGGGGATGATTCTCTCGATTACCTTTTCCTCGTTGAAGCCTGGGGGTAGTGGCAACTGGACGAGTATTCCGTTGACCTTGGGGTTAGTGTTGAGCTGGCCGAGCAAAGCTTCCAGTTTGTCCTGGGATGTGTCAGCGGGTAGATGGTGGCTCTCAGACCTTATTCCAACCTCATCAGCGGCCTTGTGCTTGGCTTTGAGATAGGAGGCGCTGGCAGGGTCGTCGCCGACTTGAACCGTGGCGAGGAAAGGCTTAGTGCCATGTTTTTCTAGTTGTTGGACGTTTTGAGCAATCTGTTTCTTGACTTCACTAGCAACCAGTTTACCGTCCATGAGGATGGCTGTCAATTCTTGAAAAGCACCCTCCTTCCTTCAAACCTCAATTGATCCTCTGTGAGGAGTCTGATTGCTTCGGGAAGAATTCGGTGCTCTTCCCTGAGGATTCGGCTGGAAAGAGTTTCTGCAGTGTCGTCGTCACGGATCGCGACTGCTGTTTGAAGAATTATGGGACCGTGGTCAACCTCTCTGTCGACAAGGTGGACGGTGCAACCCGTGACCTTGACGCCGTGGTCGAGGGC
This sequence comes from Candidatus Bathyarchaeota archaeon, assembly GCA_005881695.1. Lineage (GTDB taxonomy): Archaea > Thermoproteota > Bathyarchaeia > 40CM-2-53-6 > 40CM-2-53-6 > 40CM-2-53-6. The sequence goes on from VBBT01000109.1 coordinate 8,418, forward strand.
TTGCCTCTGCGCCTCCAAACCAGGAAAGGATGGAAGTAGAGCAGGGTGTACGTTGATGATTCTACGAGGGTACAGATCGACGAACTGCTCGCTAAGAATCCGGAGATAACCTGCCAGTACAATCAGCCCGTTTTTCGGCGCCACCCCGCGTGACTGGAGAGCGGCGATAGTTTTCTGGTCGTAGTCCCAGCTTTTCTTGGGGACACCCTTGTCGTCCAGGGTGATCGTTTGGACATGATGTTTCTTGGCTATGTCGAGAGCTGGCGCGTTGGGTCTGTTGCTGATTACAATCTTGGCCTCGCACTTAGTGAGGTAGTGATTATCGACCGCGTCTAGTACGGCATCAAGGTTTGAACCTCGTCCTGACGCCAAGACGCCAATCGGGACCATTCAACTAGGCCTTTTCTGGTCCATGCATCTCTTTCAGCAACAGTTGTGAAGTGTCGATCCTGCCAAGATTTGGAACCCATCCCATTCTGCTTCCAAGAATCCCGTGTTCTTCCCTGTACTTGTAGAGTCGACGGACTCTTTCAGCCGCGTCACGTCGCTTCGCGAGAAGTCGGTCTGTGCCTATGTCGCTTCGATGATAAAGGCCCCATCCATCAGTGAGTTGAACACTGGACACCGTTTTCTCGATCCTCGCACTGGCCGGCGGTAGAGTATGGTCCATCGCCATTAGCGCGAGAAGGCGAGAACCTCCCGTGACAACTTGCTGGTCTTCTTGGAGATCAGCACTTCCCCAGAACAAGTAGCACCCATTTCGTTTGATGTTTGTCTCGAAAACCTGAACCGGGTGACCCTTGGCTTTCTCCCGTTTCTCGGGATATCCATTAGGAGCGACGACCTTTACAACCGCCGCGTCCTCATTGGTGAATTCGAGCTTCAGCCTAGACAGCCGTCTCTCAGCTATGGCTTGGAAGATGTCGACGATGTCTGTTTTGAGCATCGAAAGCATGTTGATGGCTTCGGGATCACCCAGCCGAGAGTACATCTCGATAATTGTCGGTCCCTCGTTTTCCGTGAGCATCATCTGCCCGCCGACCATGCCGTGGTAGGCTTTGCCGGTTTTTTTCTGGACGGCCTCAACGATTCCCTCAACGATCTTGAGCGACTTGTCATACTCTTCCCTAGTAATGAATGGGAGGGTCATGTCGGGACCTGAGATGCTGCCCATTCCGCCTGTCTCGGGTCCGCTGTCGAAGTCGTGGGCGCTCTTGTTGTCCTGGACGAGAGGGGTGCCAAGAACGGTTTTGCCATCTGTGAAGCATTGCAGAGAATACTCGGGACCCCATGCCTTCTCCTCAACCAGAATCTTGTCTTCGATGTCAGAGTAGGCAGCCATGCTGGCCTGGAGAGAATCGAAGTAGGCTTCTTTGAAACGCTCCTTCTCATCGTGTAGATAGATCTGCTGGTCTTCAATCAGCTTGACACCCTTACCGCCGGACTGACGGGCAGGCTTGATGACGATGTTTTGTAGCCAGGGTTGAGTGTCGATGTTTTTCCGGATATAGCCCGAGGCCTCCCGCGCGTTCTTGAAGGTTCGGAAGAGAAGCTTACCCGGGAGATTGTTCTCCCACTGCAGGCGTCGGAGGTCTGCTTTGGAACGTTCTATGATTGAGAGTTCTTGGCTAGCACCGATGCACTGGATGCCTTCCTTTTCAAGTGCGTCTGGTATAGCGTGAAAACCAGGCTCCTCGGGTCCCACTACCACTATGTCGATTCCCCAGCCGCGGGCAGACCTGACAATCGTCTTCGGGTCTGTTGTTCTGCCGATACGAAGTTCTCCCTTGTAGTCCCTGCAGATCTTGTGAATACCCGGATTCCGATTTTCAGCGATCCAGAATATCTCTGGTTTGTGATCGCTGAGACTCAACTTCCAAGCAAGCGCGTGTTCGCGTGCACCTCCGCCTACACCCATTACTCTCATCGTTTCGCGCCTCCGTTCTCGAAGCAGCGCATGCAGAGATTCTGTCTTGGAAGCCCGATGGCGTGCTGGAGTTCTTCAGCGGTCATGAACGATATACTGTCAGCCCCGACATTATTCGCGAGTTCTTTCTCGCTCAGGCTGCCAGAAATCAGTTCGTCTCTGGGCGGGATCTCAACTCCGTAGGGACATGGTGAGACGAGTGTCGGGCTTCCAATTCGAACGTGTATCTGTTTGGCGCCGCTGCGTTTGAGATTCAGAACAGTGTTTCGCAGAGTATTTCCCCTGACGACGCTATCGTCCACCAATACCACGTCTTTGCCTTCGACCGCGCTCTTGATGGGGTTGAGTTTGAGCTGGACTCCTACGAGACGTTCTTTCTGTGTTGGTTCGAGAGCCGCACGGATGTTCTCTCCGGTTCGCATGAAGCCGGGTTCCTGGGGCATGCCGGACTCTTGACTGTATCCATTGGCAATCGGGAGCGCTGTCTCTGGAACGCCAATTACAACGTCGGCTTTGACCGGGTGAGTCTTGGCTAGCTCTCTCCCGATGCTGTTTCTGACCTTGGCTACCGGAAGAGAATTGACTTGACTGTCGAGTCTTGCTAGGTAGACGTATTCGTAGCTGCAGAAGTTACCAGCGTCAGTTGCGGGCGTATTTCCGCGAATATCCTCGGGACTGAACATGATGACCTCTCCCGTTTCAACGGATCCAGTCTGGTCAATGCCCATCACGTCGAGAGCGCAGGTCTCGGATGCAACGGCTGAAATGTCGAAGCCTACGCTCCCGGTCTCGAGCGGTTTTACCCCGAGCGGGTTTCTTCCTGTGATGAGTTCTTGCTTGTGGGTCAGAGCTGCGAAGGAGTATCCCCCTCCTATCTTATTGATGAGCATCGAAGTTGCTTTGAGCGGTTCTTTCTCGCTGTGGAGGAGCTGTGAGAGTTGGCGTGCGAAGAGCTTGGTGGCTTCGCCGCGGTTTTCGTGAAGATCTGTCGTGCCGTCAAGTGCGAGAACCATCTCGTAAGGCGTTTTAACGTGGACGAGGTAGTCCTCTAGGTAGGAGGATGTCTGTCCGATTCCGATGAAGCCTTTCGGAATACTTGCCCTGTTTTTCTGGAAGAATTCTTCAACACCTCCTTTTCCTGAGAGAGTGTGTAAGGTGTTTCCCTGTCCGATTGTTGCCAGGCTGACAGATTCTTGCCCCCGTCCTTGGAGCGCGTTCAGCCCGTAGTGGATGAAGTGGGACGCGTCCCAGTTTTCTCGTCCTTCGCCAAACGTGTAGAATCCTATCAGACCCGGCATTGCTGGGTTAGGCCTTCATTTCTTCCCGGGTTCGAAGCACAGGATCTTTCTTTAGACCCAGATACTCACCAGTAACGCAGGCGAAGCACATTTCGTCCTTGCCAAGGCCGATTCCCTCGCTAAGACCGTTGATATCGTTGTAGCCGAGACCGTCGACGCCGATTTCAAGGGCGACTTTCTTGTTGAGGTCAGAGATGTTAAGGGTCTCGCCGTCTGCTTTGTTCGCGAGCAATTCTTCCCTTGTTGGGAAATCGATGCCCATGTAACATGGGTGGCGGATGGGCGGGAAGGTGACGACCATGTAGACTTTCTTCGCTCCTGCGTCTCGGAGGGATTGGACGATGTTTCTGCTGCTGGTTCCACGGACAATGCTGTCATCGACCACGATAACGTCTTTGCCGTCAACGACGGGTTTGATGATGATGATCTCTCGAACTATCTCTTCCCGGCTCTTGGCCGTTGGCTCGATGAAGCTGCGCATGTTTCCCTTTCTCCGGTATCGGTCTTTCATCAAACCCTCTTCCATTGGAATACCACTCTCCTCAGAGTAACCCAGAGCTGCAGGTCTTGCCGAGTCGGGGACGGGAATGACAACATCGGCCTTGAACGGGTATTTTCTGGCGAGGACTCTACCAAGCTTTCGTCGTGCGTCGTATACGTAGTGGTCATCGATCTTGCTACTGGGATGACCGAAGTAAGTGTACTCGAATGGACAGTGATAGTGGCGTGGTGCGTCCGCGAATCTTGTTATTTTGAGACCATCTTTGGTCAGACTGACGAGCTCGCCGGGTTGAACATCTCTGACAAGGTCTGCGTGGAGGGCTGTGAGGGCGCAGCTCTCGCTAGCAACGATGTGAGTGTCCGTTTCAGGATCATATCCGAGACAGAGGGGTCTGTACCCTGCTTCGTCCCTAGCCGCTAGTACCTCGCCGCCGTGTGTTATCATGACGAAGCTGTAGGAGCCGCTCAGCTCTTTGCTCAATTTGTGAAACGCACGGGTCCAATCCTGCTCAGCGCGATAGTGTTGCAGGAGACGATATCCAGCGAGCTTCGTGTCTGTCGTCGAGCCTAGTATTGGAAATTCTTTTTCGACGATTGGTTCAAGGTCTTCCGTGTTTGCGATGGTCCCATTCTGGGCGATGGCGAATTCGCCGCGAATGTCGAGCGGATGCGCGTTCTCTAGTGTCGTCCGTCCGCGGGTCGAATAGCGTACGTGTCCTATTCCGCGATTGCTGGTGAAGCTGAGAATCTTCTTCGCATTCGCATCCGCACCCTGTCCAATTAGGCCTAAGCCCTTGAGGATAGGCTCGCCGGGTACTGCTATTCCCCACGACTCCTGGCCTCGGTGTTGGAGGGCTGCGAGCCCTTTGACGATGCGCTCGGCAATGGGTTGGTTTTCCATCGAATATACGGCCAGGACGCCACAGTGTTCTTTCATAGCGTCGCCTCCATCGCCCGGGGAATCGTTCCGGACCACGCCCTTGAAGCTTCAGCCAAGGGGATTGTGATGATGGCTTGTCCCTTTGAGAAGAACTGGATTCCGTTGTCCGTTACTGTCCCGACCTTTGCTGCAGGTATTCCGAGTCGTTTGAACGAGTTGACTATTCTAGTTGTGTTATTGGGTTTTGTTTCGAGGACGAATCGCGATCTTGATTCTGAGAATAGCAAGTTGTCCGTTCTGCTGGTCATGTTTGGAACCTTGTCGATGTCTATGGTTGTGCCTTTGCGGCCTTGAACTGACATCTCGGCTACCGCGACGGCTAATCCACCTTTCGAGATATAGTGTAAGCTTTCTACTCCTCCTCTTCTCAGAGTCCTCAACAGCGCTCGCAAGAGCGTCTTCTCTTTCTTCAAGTTGACCCTTGGGACCCGGCCGCCTGTGAGCTTGTGTATGTGTTCGTAGTATTCGCTTCCACCCATCTCATCGGAGGTGTTTCCGACGATGATGAGATCGTCTCCTTCTCTACTGAGAGCCTGTAGTACCTTCGGAGTTTTGGATTCTGCGAGTCCTATTGCGGCAATGACAGGCGAGGGCTTAATCGCCCTGCGACTCACAGAGTCTTCGTTGTAGAAGCTAACCTTCCCTCCGACACAGGGCACTCCGAGAGCCTTAAGATAGTTGGAGATGGCTCGAATGGCTTCTTTGAAGGTCCAGTAGACCTCAGGATTACCAGGGTCTCCAAACTGCAAGTGATCGACGACCGCAACAGGTTCCGCGCCGGCAGCGGCTAGATTGCAGAATGCTTCCGAGACAACCCCCGCGGTTCCCCAGTAGGGGTCAACATAGCATTGTTTACTGTTGCCGCAGGTGGTGAAAGCAAGAGAACGCTTGTTTGGAAGACGCAGTAGTGCGGAGTCGGCTTGTCCCGGTTTAACGATGGTCCGGATTCCGACCTCGTGATCATACTGGCGATAGATCCATTCCTTGCTGGCGATATTCGGGTTAGTGAGTAGATCGATGAGTGATTGACCGAAGTCTTCAGGCAGAGCTGGCTCAGATACCTCTGCGAGAGCATCGAGATATGGAGGACGCTTTGCTAACCTGGGTGCGAGTGGTGCCTCAGCGACGAACATAGCCGGCGCTTTCGCCACAATCTCGTTTCCCAGCCGGATGGTTAGGAGGCCGTCCTTGGTGACTTGTCCTATCTTCGCGTAGCCTACCTCCCATTTCTCTAGGATACTGACGAGTTTTCTCTCGTCTTTCTCTCGGATTAGGAGAACCATTCTCTCTTGTGATTCGGAGATCATGATCTCTTCGGGTTGCATGTCGGGCTCCCGTGTCTGGATCTTGTCCAGATCGATCTCTATCCCTGTTCCAGCCTTCGCGGCGATCTCTGATAGTCCGCAGGTTAGGCCTCCCCCGCCGAGGTCTTTCATTCCCTGGATGAGGTTCGCCTCTACAGCTTCTAGTATCGCTTCGATGATGAGCTTCTTTGTGAATGGATCGGGGACTTGGACGGCAGATCGTTCTGTGTCGGACCTGTCTGTCAGTGTCTTGCTGGCGAAGCTTGCTCCGCGGATCCCGTCTCGTCCGGTTCTTCCTCCGATGAGGTAGATGAGGTCACCTGGGTGGCGAGCTTCGCCTAGGACAAGCTTGCCTTTTCGTCCGAGGCCAACGCATGCGACATCAACGAGGCAGTTTCGTTCGAAGGATGGGTCGAACTCCACCTCCCCACCGACTATTGGGACGCCTATGCAGTTGCCGTAGTCTGCTATTCCCCTGACCACATTGTCGAAGAGCCAGCGGGTGTGAGGGCTCTCTATTGATCCGAACCTGAGAGGGTCGAGGAGAGCGATGGGACGTGTTCCTAGACTGAGGATGTCGCGGACGACCCCGCCGACGCCAGTGGCCGCTCCACCATACGGGTCGATGGCACTAGGGTGGTTGTGTGATTCGATGTGGAGGGTCACGACCCAACCGTCGCCGACGTCGATGACCCCGGCGTCGAAACCGGGTCCGACGAGAACTCTGGGTCCCTTGCTGGGAAGCTGTTTGAGGAGTGGTTTGCTGGATTTGTAGCTGCAGTGCTCGGACCACTGCGCTTCGAGCATCGCCCATTCAACCTCGTTAGGCTCGCGCTGAAGCTTCTTCACAGCGTACCGGATCTCCTCATGGGTGAGATTGGGCTTCGGAACTTCCACTAGGATCAAGCTTTGAGACTCCGCGACGACGGATCGTGTCAAGACGGTCGCTCTCTTGCTCGATTAGCTAGAAGTATTGCACGCGAACCTGTGACTACTCCTATGATGAAGGCGATGATGAACCCGACGAGGCCGGCGATGAGATAAGCAATTAGACCTGCGACAACTCCGGCGATAAGTCCTCCCACGATGGCGGCGGCGCGCGGATACGTTCTCTTTTTCGCGGAGGGTTCTTCTGTCAAGTCTTATGGAATCTCCTCTTTCTTATGCTCCTTTTTCGGAAGGATCAGGCCCACGCCCAGTGCTATCAATATGAGACCGTAGAAACCGCCGAGAAAACCGATTCCTGCGATATAGGCGATGGAAAAGAATCCAACGAGAGAGATGATGCCTAGGGCGATGGAGAATATGCCGAGAACCAGACGGCGAGTAGAGCGAGTTTCTTCGGTCAGTGGTCTATTTCTTCTCCCTTTCTCGCAGCTTCAACTATCTTCCTCCTTCGAGAGTTTCGATCATCGAGTCGAAAATCATCCTTCCTTCTGAGTGATTGTCCGGGGTTAGAATGGGTATGGAGGCGCGTTCGGGGTGGGGCATGAGCCCCATCACGTTTCCTTCCTTGTTGCAGATTCCGGCAATGTTGTCCATGGAGCCGTTAGGGTTCGAATCCTCCGATGGAATATTGTTCTCGTCAACGTATCGTAGAACGATCTGCTCTCTCTTCTCAAGTTCAGCAAGCTGGCCGTTATCGAGATAGTATCGGCCTTCGTTGTGAGCGATTGGAATTCGCAGTGCCTGATCTTTGTTTGCGAGTTTTGTGAACGGTGTTCTGGTGGATTCTATTCTGAGCCGTGTCCACTTGCAGACGAATCGTAACCCGGTGTTTCGAAGTACAGCGCCGGGTAGGATTCCGGCCTCGACTAGTATCTGGAAGCCATTGCATATTCCGAGAACTGGCTTGCCTCTCTCAGTTGCCTCTCTGATAGTTTCTAGGCTTGGGCTGGTCGCGGCTATTGCGCCAGCGCGGAGGTAGTCGCCGTAGGAGAAGCCTCCCGGTAGGATGTAGGCGTCATATTGATCATTTTTCAGGGCTTGGTGCCAGACTAGGTCTGTTGGGACCTTGATGGTTTTTTGGAGAATTTCTAGCGCGTCTAGGTCGCAGTTGCTTCCAGGGAATTGTACTACTGCGACCCTTGCCATTATCCTAGTTTCCCAAAGTAGTTGATTTCGATGCCTATTAAGCCCTTTTTTGACAGGCATATGTCAACGGAGGAGAGTGCTGAAAAATGAGACTTCAGGCGGAAAATTACGACCTGATAGCTCGCTTCGTTAGCTTACAACCCTGACCTGGCAGGTGTGTGCTGCAGGATTGTAGATCCGGAGATCGTCACAGAGTTTCCGAACAAGTTGTTTAGCGTCCTCCGGGGAGCTGGCCTCAACACTCATCCGCAACAGCTTACCAGCACGAACGTTTGTCACCTGTGAATAGCCACCTTTCAGGATCAGATTGTGGTGGATCGTCTCTCCTTCAGGGTCCCGAGCTAGAGGTTTGTTCTCTACGACGACCTCGACAGTGAAGGTTGCCGGTGACATTGCAAGCAGCTTGCTCTGTGAGCCTCCCTTAAGCTCTTTTTCGTTGAGGGTCCCAACGCGAGTCCGAAGAGTTGACATTCTAGGTAAGTAGGCTAATCGGAGTCTAGTTGACGCCCACAGAATTCTTGCCACGCGCCCACTCTAGGAGGTTGGGGGAACTCGACGTTTCTAACTGGAAAGATCTGGCTAAAGGAAGAAACGCATCTCGCATCGACCCGGCCATACGAGAGATCGTATCGTCACTGAACGACAAGGGATACAAGACGTTCTCATCTTGTAGCGGAGGCCACAGAGCAAATCTTCGCCGGAGATTCGACCGTCACGAGAGCGGCTACATCGCCTTCTCTCCACCTTCAAGGATTCCTTTCGCCCTTTATCTCGCCCTTCGTAGACGGAATCAAAACTTCATGTTCGAAGCGGAAGCTGTCATCCACGATGGAAATGGGGATAGAAGAGAGACAATGTACACGCAGCTAGACTGGCAGCTCGTGGATCAAAGGAAACACAGTCTGGCGTACTACGAGAAGCTCTTCCTCGAGATGAAGAGAGTTATCAATCGCCTTCCCGGACAACCAGATGATCACAAGAAAGTCTTGACCGGGCTGCTGGGAAAACCAAACCTGACACTAGCCTCGAGAATTGTGAACGGTCAGATGAAACGGTTTGGCACGTAGCTAGACGAAACGGGGCAACCTATCCAAGGGGGTGGGACGTTCTCCTTAAGGTCCCTTGGTCGTTTGTCGGCCTTCTTCGCTCTTCTAAAAGGGCCTCCGTGAGGGGAAGCTCAGGATCAACCAGGCTTTCCGAATAGTAAGTTTTGCCTTCGGCAACGACTAAAAGCGCGCTCGGTACAAGTCTTCCATGCCTTGACCAACACTGGGGTATTGAGAGTTGCCGAGGACCTCCTGCGGAGAAGAAAGGAAGTCTTCGCGAATATCAAGACTGGTCAGAACCTTAACAGGTTTCTTCTGAACGCGAACCTCTGCACGATTCTCTTCGCGGCAATTTACGGAGCGACTATGGGAGCCTACCCTGGTGGGCTTCAGATTCTCTACAGCGTCATCAAGATACCACTTCTGTTGCTCATCAGTCTCTACGTTGCACTGCCGACCTATTATGTGCTAGACGCTTTTTCAGGGGGCGACATCAGCCTCAGACAGACAGCAGCCGTGATCCTATCCAGTTTCAGCATCATGTCCATAGTGCTACTTGCCTTTGTCCCGGTGAACCTCTTCTTCATCCTGACCACGCCTGGCCAGGGCTTCCAGACTTACGCCTTCATCGTTCTCCTCAACGTTGGAATATTTGCAATCGCGGGAATCGCTGGCCTAGTGTACCAGTTCGCAGGAATGGAGAGCATTCACTCTAACAGTCGCTGGGTGGAAGGCTTTCTCATCAGCCTCTTGGTCCAAGTGTTTGTTGGCACACAGATGGCCTGGGTTCTTAGGCCCTACTTCGATACCGGGCCGTTCCTGAGACCGTTGGAGGGGAATTTCTACATCGCGATGTTCAAACTGCTCGCACGGGTTCTAGGCGGATAATCGATAGATTTAGCTTTCAAACATGTTTGACAGACGGTAATCTCTGGTGGAAAATCCTCTGCGTGAGACGAAAGAAAAAGGGAGGTTGGTCTTAGAGCTAACGGGTTTGCTTACTGTTTGAAGAGGGGTGTGGGTGCGAGAAGTGTTTCGCTGCGGGCGATACCTTGTAGTGTTGGGAACTTCTCGAAGGCGGACTTGACGATCTCGTCAGAGGTCCTTGCCTGCCAGAGTGCTACGATGTCGAACTGGCCTGGAGTGGTCCATGCCTCGATGAGGCCTGGGAAGCTCTTGAGCTGGTTGACGAATGTCTCGATTGGGCTGGTGACGTTGAAGAGGCTGATGCCGAGTGGCATCTGGTTCTGGAAGTGAGCGCCGTTGATGCCGTTGAAACCGAAGAGTGTCTGAGTAGTCTGGATGCCTTGTACTTTGCGGATTTGGCTGACGAGTTGTACGATTTGTTCCGGGGTATTCTGCTTTAGTCGTAGTGCTAGGTCGAAGCGTCCTGTGACTGGTGCGATGAGGTCGATGTTCGGGTTGTTCTTTAGCTCCTCGACCACGTTCTTCGTCATACCGTGATTGACGGTTGCGAAGACGTAGGCGGGATAGTTTGTGTTTTGCATAGATATCATCTTATTGCAACTGAGTAACACATGTTACTTTGTATATAAACCTTTTAACTCGGAACCGCAGGTATTACAGTAGGAGAAGCGATTGAGATTGCCAGCTCTCACCTCGAAAAATGTGACAGTTCCAGAGGCCGTGAGACAGATCCTCACCAAAAACTACCCCATCTACCAATGCCTCAAAATGAAGCTCACAAACTTCCACTCAGTCGCCGAACTAATTCAGCCACACGTCGAACAACTGACAGGCCGAAAACCTACCATCAACACGCTGGTCGTAGCGATCAAAAGATTCTCAGACACGCTAGCCGAACTGAAATCCTTGGACCCAGTCCGAGCCTTAGAAAACACCAGGATGTCTTTATCAAACGGAATAGCGGATGTAACTGTAAAAGCTCCCCGCGCCGAGTTTCCCAAGATACTCAACGAACTCTCAGAAATCTCCGTATCACTAGGAGAGTTTCCCCACATATTCCCACTAGCCAACTCGATCAAGATCATATTACCATCCGAAGACTACGAGCTGATCAAAAAGAAACTGCGCCACCTCAATATCGTCACTGTACAACCGAACGTGGCCAAGCTCTCGCTCTACCTCCCCACCAACGCCTGGGACACGCCCGGAATAGCATCATACATCACAGAACTCCTCTACCGGAACGGGGTCAACATCATCGATGCCTTCCTCGGCCATGGAGACATCATAATAGTCGTCAACGAACCCGACGGACACGCAGCCTACGACGCATTGCGACGAGAAGTCGCACGTGAAGAACTTCAGCCGGAAGCTAGCTACCGGAAATCCTGATAATCCCAAGGATACCTCAACCCGAGGTCCTATGGACGAACCAAATTCTTCGTCATCAATCGACAAAACAGCGGAGAGCTTCCGATACTATGCGGCCACGGTTTATCCATGTGGTTCCCCGCTTTACGTAAGCCTCGCGGTGAGGGTTGCCGAAGACCCGGAGCTTCTCGGGGTGGCCGCTCAGGCTTGGGAGAAAAACGCGTTGCCGAACCTGTTCTTCGGCGCGGTTCACTTTCTTCTACTCAAGGGCGAACGTCATCAAGTTGCCGCGTTCTACCCCAGTCTCAATAATGCCTCGCGGCACGACGACTACGTCTATCCATATTTTCGTAGCTTCGTCCTCGAACGCAAAAACGAGATAGCCGAGATCATCACGACCCACTCGGTCCAGACGAACGAGGTGGGACGATGCGCAGCCTTGATTCCAGCCTTCGAACTTGTGGCCCGTCAAGGCGAAAATCGGCCACTGGCTCTGATCGAGATTGGCTCAAGTGCAGGTTTGACGCTGCTTTGGGACCACTACCACTACCGATATGACGAAAACTTGCAGTGTGGACCCCCGAACTCACCAGTACAAATCGAGTGTCAACTGCGGGGAGGAAAGCGACCTCCAGTTCCCAATCGGTTTCCGGAAATCGCTTCACGCCTTGGAGTAGATCTAAATCCCCTTGACTTGAACGACTCCGAGAGTGTTCAATGGCTTCGGGCTTTGGTGTGGCCTGAGCAGCGGAAAAGAGCCAATCAACTCGAGCGCGCCATCGCGGTGGCAAGACAAGACCCTCCGCAAATCATTCGCGGAGATGCTCTAGAGCTTTTGCCCAGTCTAGTAGATCGCGTCCGAAGCGGCTTTCACCTGTGCGTCTTTCACTCTTTTACTCTCTCCCTTGCAAGCGGAAAGGATAGAGAAAGGCTGGAGTCCCTCCTAGCCAAAGTGTCCGAGAAGAGAAACCTGTTTCAAATCAGCTTGGAATGGGCAAAAAGCTCCGAAACTCCCCTCCTCACCCTCGCTTCGTTCAACGGAGGAGCGAAGACCGAGAAAATACTGGCAAAAAGTCAACCGCACGGCGAGTGGTTAGAGTGGCTTTCAGATTCCGAATAGGTTTCCTATATTTATCCGATACCGTATTTTGCCGTCCTAGGTGACGCGTCTCTTAATGCTAAGGCTCTTTGTGCGGAATATTGACCGCTAATGCGCGAGACCGTTTTTGACGAGTCGTACAATGTACGAGAAGTATTGGACGATGTTATCGAAAGAGTTGCTCTCCGCGAGAAGCTCTTGGGTACAGCGAAACAGTTTGCAGAGAAAAAGAGAGAAGAAAAATTCACCCTCGCTATCCGACAATTCGAGAGTCTCATGGTCGACTTTCTACGTCTCTACCAACCTATACTAGACAGACTCCGTAGCTACCGGGAAGGGATGCAGAAGGAGATTACCAGTTTAAGATCATCGCTCGCCACGGTTAACGGAATGCTTGAGGTCTCTAAGGGAATAGAAGGACTCGCGCCCAGAGTACAACAGCTGGAGGCCGACGGTCAAGAGCTTGACGCGAGAATCAACGAGAAAATGAAGATGGCAAACAAGATCGACGACCTGTTCAACAGAGTCCGGCCCTTCCAGACCGCGGGTCCAGGACAGATGGGACGAGATTCCTTGTCGGATGTACTATCCGGGATGCCGAAGGACCTTTTCCCCGAGCCTCCAGAGTCAGGAAACGAGAAGACTAGGAAAGCAGCGGGACGAAACTAGAAGCGAATCGATCCTTTCCCTTTCTTAGACGATAGCGGTTACAGCACTCCATTATTCGGCCGACTTTCCATACGACAAAGACGCAAGACCCTTGGCAACAAGACGACCAGCGCATTCAGCGAGAGCAGTGCACTCGATAGTCGACGAGGATCTAAGAGTCTCTACTCACAAGAGTATCATCAAGACCCTGGGACGACAATACACCGACGCAGCACAATTCTTCGTCGAGCTCGTGGTGAACTCGTGGATGTGGGGAGAAGCAACAAGGGTCGAGATCAAAATCGTCGACTCAGGCTCCCAGATCGAATACGAGGAATGGGGCCATGGAATGGACCTCGACGGCCTACGCGAATTTCTCACCAAGGGAAAAACAACAGGCGAGGGTTTCTCGCCGAAATACAAGCGCCCGATACGTGAATCCTATGGGATGGGAAGCCTCGCCTGGCTAACTCTAGGTCGTGAGCTGGAGCTCCAGGTTCACAAGGGACGCTTCGACCGGACCATCATGCTTACAGAGAACCTAATCGATCGTCATTGGGCTCCGACAGACCAGTCCACCTGGAGACCCTTGAGGGTGATCCAGGCACCGTTGGATCATGACGGTTTGAGGATCAGGATTCGATCGTTGACGAAAAAGACTGACCCTGGAGATGTCCGCAGAGCCTTACTTGCAAGAGCCAACGTCCTTGCATTGCGAGGATACGGGCCGTTCGAAGTCTTCGTCAACGGGGAAGCTGTAAAGCCGGAAGAACTCCGTGGCGCAACTCTCCTGCCGGTCAATATTGCCACAGAATACGGGAAGATCACTGGCGAAGTTTTGATCCTTCCCATCTCGAAAACACGCGCTGGAATCTCCGAAGCAGGCATGAGCGTCCAGCAGAAACATATCACCTGTTTACAACACCAGTTCTTCGGACTCGACCAGTACCGTATACACGGACTCAGCCGGATACAAGGATGGGTCAACGCCGACTTTCTCCGTCGATTGCCCGGAGGTAACGAATTCGAGCGAGACAGTGCACAGTGGAGGGTGTTCGAAAGGGCCATGCGGGGCTTTGTCCGGAACCGGGTCTACAAGTTTCTCAGACAGACAGCCAGCCGCAGAGAACTTCGCAGCATTCAATATCTGAACCGGGAGATTGCGGAGAGATTGCGGCGTAGTATCCGGCGAAACATCGAGATACTCTCGAAAGCAATGATCAAAGCCAAGGCATCGTCAAAAACTAGTCAGGCTGCTTGTCACGTGGCGAAGAAGGAAAACGAGTCAGGCCATCGGAAAGGGCGGAAGTCGAAGACGCATCCTCGAGATGCAACCCGCAGCGTCATACATCTAAAGGACCAGGTCCTAGCCTTCGACATTGCCCATGGTGGAGACAGGGGTCAGGCGTATGTTGAGACGGACAAGAATGGTGTTCGCACTGTCTTCGTCAACATGGACCACCCGATGTGGAACGTCGAGGCAAGCATGACACCAACAAAGCTCCGGTACTGCATCCGCCAAATCCTTGAGAGGTCGATCGCTGAGGATATCCTGCCAGCGAATCCTTCGACCCCTGAGGAAGCGTACTCCGTACTGGACGCACTATACAACGATGCCCTAGCATAGACAATCTAGTCGCAAAATCGACCCAGCCAGAATGCTCAAAGCACAATTGTCTATTCGTCCGTGTTCCGTAACTGTTACAAACCCAAAAAATTGGCACACTGACAAACTCTGCAAGCTAAGCTAGCCTCTTACAAAGAAGAGCACCGCACCGCCTTCCATAGAACTTTATACTCAAGACGTGGGTAGAGGGACTTGATCATAATGCCCCAGAAGACTGAATCCTCACCTTCCTCTCTTGCAGAGGTCTTGGAGAAAATGGCTGAGAAAGACTACGCTTTCAATTTCGATGTGACCATGGAACTCGCAACGTCATCCTTGCGAGTCGGAACTGTAAGAGTCCATGGTAAGGTCGAATCCGCGGCTCTAAAGAAGAGATAGACTCGATATCAAGCCCGAATCTGCCCGCGCCTTTCTAAGGTGCGCCTAGTCCCAGTAGGGCTTCTTTCTCGCAGTCAAAACACCTGTAAGTACGTTCTGTCTTCCATTTTCCAGCCGGATCAAGAATCTGTTTTTCCTGCGCGTTAAGCTCACTATATTCGAACTGCCCGCCACACCTGTCGCAAACATGTTCCACTAAGATTACCAACTGGTGAGCCAGGTATCGCTACTCATAAACAGTCGCTACTAGACCCCGCAACACATTTACCGGACACGGTCTCTTTCAACACGCACCATTGTCAGCTAGTTCAAACACGGAGAAGAGTAAGCGAATAGAACAAACGTTTGACGAATTCAACGAGTCCTGGCTTGTCTACTGGAACGCCTACATAGACCTACAAAACCAATTGTATGAGAGCTTGAAGACAGCGCGAGAAGTGACCTGGTTAGGCGCGACCGACTCCGCCAAGATGAGCGAGATCAACGCCGCCCAACGACAATTGTTCGCCACCATGCCACGCCGCCTGGACTATGTCCCATTGGGACAGATCAACCGGAGTATGGATTATGCGCTTAGCAAGATCAACGAGCTGCTGGCAGCACTTTTCTCTGAGAAGGAGAAATGTAAGAGGTTGGAAGACGCGATAGACATCCTAACAGACAAGGCCAACAAGACCAAGCAAGAATTACAATCTGAGTCGTAGCCAGTAGGATCCCCCTACGCAGGAACCTGGATGCTCTCTCCCCCATATTTCGAATAGAGGTATTTCGCCGCCGGTATTCCTTGAATGGTTTCCACTTCCGCGCTTCGAAGGCCTCCCTTCTTCAGGTCCAAGAGTGTTCGGTGAAGAAGTAGAGACCCGATTCCTTGCCTTCGACAGTTAGGCGAGACCACTATTCCGGTGAAAAACCGTCCTTTGCCTGAGTTTCTCTCAGAGATTATCCCGTTGATCCCAACAATCTTCTCCTCCCTCTCTGCGAGCAACATTTTCGCGCCCAGTCGTTTCTCGGAGTCCAGAAACCATCTTGCGGCGCTGCTCGGTGTCCATTTCTTTAGATAATTCTCCCAAGGAGAATCCTCCTCCTCTCTGAGACCCTCGTACCATACTTCAGCTGCAGCTCCTATTTCGCCTTCTGATGCAAACCTGATTCGTACCCCTGCGGTTTGATGAGGATCAGGGTAGTTGAACTTCGATAGATCCCATCTGAACACGCAATAGAAAGGACCGAAAGGAGACGTTTACTATTCACTTTCTCCCTGCTGTGAATCTCGTTCGGACATTTTCTTCTGAAGAGAGGTGACCACTTCTGTGAAATTGGCAACAATAGTCGTCTGAGTCTCCTGCTCTTTGCAGAGCTTAGCGAGCTTAGAGTTCTTTATCGCGAACCTCAAGTCTGCGTTTCTCAGGGCCTGTAGATCCCATCGTCCATCACCGATGTAGGCGACTGTATCAGCCCTCGTCTTATAGTGCCTGACCGTGTCGTCTTTGAAGTTCATGGACTGCTTATCCTTTAGTTTGGGAAAATCGAATTTGATACCCATCGGCATGCATTCCGCCACTGCCGCGAACAATTCCACCTTGTCCATCAAATTCTCGCGCGTTAGAAAGTATTTGATGACGAAATCCCGACCTGCGCTGACAAGAACGAGCGGATAGTGGTTTGTTTTGCAGTATTCGGCTAGGTTGTCGAAGCCGGGCCTGAACTTGGTAACTCGGTCCAGTTCGTGCAAGATCTGGGATTTTGACGCTCTTACCATTGCGCCTTCTCTTCGGAGGCATTCCTCTAGTGTCATCTCTCCCTTGACGTATTGGTCGTCAACAGCCCTCCAGTCGCCCTCAGCGAATTTTTCCGCAACATTCTCGAACGTGTCGTTGAGAGCAACCGCGCCATCAAAGTCGCTTAGTACCGCAAGCTTCATTTCAATCGGGGCTTCTGTGATTTCTCTTTCCCCAGCAGTTCAGCCTTCCTCTGGCTCAACTTGCTGCACGTTTTTTCGATCATGGGATGGCACGATTCGGATCTGTGCATTTGGAAAGGCTGTGTCGAAGGCGTTGTGTTTGTGGTGCCAGTCGAGGAAGACTGCGAGAGCTGCGACCTCACTCATCGGCTGGTTCGTCACCGAGACATTCCAGTCAGCAAGTTTGAAGACCTCTCCAGGCATCTTCTCGGACCCCACTACAACAAGAAGACCTCCTGAAGTCTGCTGGATCTCCTGAATCACTTCGGGCAATGGCAAGCCATAGGCAGTTAGATGGACGACCTTTCCACCGTTATGCCTCCACTCTCGAATACTCGTCCTCCAAGGTTTCCCAGATTCGATCGAGAAGTGTCCGCCGAACCGCTTTCCAACTTCCCTGATAGTAGCTTCAACCGTCTTATCCTGCCTATCTGCTATGATTACACCGTCAGCGCCGAGCGCGCGAGCTGTGAGACAGACATGAGTCGTAACCCTCGAATCCCTGAAGAACCTGTGCCCGATGCGAAGCACAACAAGTCTTCCCATGGCTCCGAACGGGTCTCTAGAGCCTAATACATTAAATCGTAGAACCGCACAATACAGGGTGTTAACGAGGGATTTTTGGGAGTATGGTGTCTAATCATGATGATCTTGCACGACTGGCAAGCTTCTTTGGGGGGCAGGAGGCTCTCAGCGTAGTCCAGGCACTATCCGACGCTGGAACGACTACCGATGATATTATCGCGGTCAACGCGAACGTTAAGCTGAATGCTGCCCGCAGAGTGCTCTACAAGCTCTACAATCACGCTCTGGTCACGGTTGTCCGGAGTAGGGATGAGAAGACGGGCTGGTTCATCTACCACTGGAAACTTCAGCCTGACCAGCTAGACGCGTTCGTTCGAAGCCGGAAGAAGAAGGCGTTGGAGAAGATGCGTTCACGCCTCGAGTACGAGAAGGGACACAGCTTCTTCATGTGCAAAGGCTGCCTCACCGTTAGAGTGACTTTCGAAGAGGCCATGGAGTCGGCCTTCCGGTGCAGTAGCTGCAACGGCTCGCTAATCAGCGAGGACAACAGCAGAACCGTCCAGGTGCTAGAGGATTTATCGCGAAAGCTAGAGTCTGAGCTTCAGGAACGTCCTGCCGCTTTCGCACCCTGATAAAATCTGTTTTTTCAGGGGCGAGAATAAGTGGTGGAGGGATGGCAGGTCGCCACCCTCGCCGAGAAAATTCCTCCACATGCTCTCAGGCAAGGCTCACATTTTCTGCGAAACAATCTGGTGAAGCAAGCTAAAGGCCTCAATGTAGAGTCCGAGTTTAGCCTCGAGGGATATTGGCTTCAGATCAGGGCTAAAGGTGAAGATGCGGACGCATTTCTCAACCTCCTCAAACAAGAATATGGCGAGCCGCCAGTCTCCCGTTCTAGGCTAGAAAAGTGGGATGTCGTTAACGGCTTCGTAACGGGTGCTGGTCGAATTGGTTACGGGGTCTACATCGATATTGGAATCAAGGACCCTGCGCCTAAAGATGCTCTTTACCCGCTTCACAGGATGAGGGCGCAATTGGCTGATGGAGAAGCTAGGTCGTCCAGAGAGATTCTGGATGAGAATGCTTTGGTCGACTATGTGCCCTTGAAGGTGATTGTGACGGAGCTTGAGGGTGAGAAGATCTCGGTGGAACTGAGCGATGGGGCGAGAGATCGTCTTGTTTCGTGGAGAAAATATCCCTTTGACAGGGTAATTGTGGTCGGAGCTGACAAGATACAAGTAGAGACCGCTGTGAGAGCCGCGGGATTGCAGAGCGATATTGTGAAGGTGGAAAGCCTCTCCCTCTTTGTCCAATCCCTTCTGTGCAAGATTGGCACTGATGCTCCAGGAGTGATTGTGAAGATCGGTAATCGGCTTAGAGGTATTGGCTTGAGCTCCTATAGAACCCCTGTCAGATTGTAGAGCGCGTGACAGTCCGGGAGGAACCGGACCTGTGTCGTAAGATGCCTGTGCAAGACTTCATCAAGTTGTTTGCATTAAGGGGAAAGGCCGAACATGCGACGCGAGACTGGGTCGCTAAGACCTCCTATTTTCTAGAACACTCGCTGTCTGCCCATGATAATGGGCGAGACAGGCGATTCAGGGCGCAATATAGGCTTGGACAGTTCGGCGAAAAACGTGATTAGCCCAGTGAATCTAGGGGTGATCTTGAAGACACCTCCCCGACCGCCAAACCGGGTTGATTCTGGGCTAATCTGGATAAGCCTCAACACGTCTTCAGATCTTGAAATGCCAGGATGAGTGACCTTGTTAGATTGTCAGTGTGTTCTCTTCTATAGGGTTGCCAAGAATCGAGTTCTCAAGAGTGTCGTGAGGATTCTCGCTGTTCAACCGACCCTCTCGAGATCCCGTTCCCTTTCCTTTGGCTAGTCTGTTTTTCAAAACTGGAATCTTCCAAAGTGATGGAACGCTTCTTGGGATAATAAGCTCGTTTTCGTGTTTCCGCATCCACGTGTCTTTCGGAACGAAAGAACGAAAATTTCTTCTGCAATGCAACCTCATCTATTCAATTGTTCATCGTTCCACGCTGAGTCACATTGACTTTGCCCGGTTTTTGCGCAGGTAGAGCCGTAGGACCGGTTACTCTGTTCTTAAATCCGAGAATTTAGGTATAACTGGTTTTGTTGAGATGCGTTGACAAGTGGCACGTTTGCGAGAGTAAGGCTCTTCACCGACATTGAAGACATAACACTTGAGAAATGGCTCGACGCCGAAAATGCCGGGCAGGATGAGACTGCGAAGAAGATCCTCGACGCCGGCCTCTTGGTAGAGCACATGGTAGCCGAGATCCCGCTAGACCAGAACCTCGCCGATAACAGCGAGCTAAGACAGCTTACCGACAATGCAAACACGACCTTCGGCCTCATCGTTTGCTTCGGATGCAACAGGGCCTTCGAAACCAAGGACGAGCAGGTAAAGAACTGTCCCAACTGCGGAGCCAAAATATCGAGCCTGGCATTGACCCCGCCCCAGAGTAAGAAGAATCAGACTTCAGAAAAACCGAGGAAGACGAAGACGACGACACCACTACCAGAGAAGAAGACGAAAAGACAAGACAAGCAGAAGGAAACCGAGAAACCGGAGAAACAGCCAGCTCAAAAGGGAAAGCATAGCACTTCAACGCTAGCCTCACCTTCACACCCAGGAGATGAAGCGAAAGAGGACTGGTTTGACAGCGCCGGCCAGGAGACCTCGGGAAGGCACGCTGTAAGATCGAAATAGCAGAAAAAACTCCCGTTCATTGATCAGCCCCGTCACCATAGCCTCGGTGTAGGAACCCCTAAGGGCAGGTTTGGTTATCTCAGTTGGCTATCTAGACCCTGTTCAAGTCTCTGAAGGGCAGGCCGCAAATAGTGTCTCGCTATCTCTGTTGAACATCCACTCCGCATGAGCCGGGTGTGCCAGAGAGCGCGATCTATATCCGGTCAGGGATGATTCTACTCGTGTTCGTGGTTTCGACCGTGGTTCCGATGTAACGGTCGCTGTATTTTTGCCGGCCATCCCCATGGGTCCCGAGACCTGCCGCCAAGTCGATGACCAGTAGCACGAAAGAGAGCTTGGAGATGTTCCTGACAAATGAGGACCATAGGTCCACGTGCTTACCGTCCAGCCTTGTCACTTTCAAGCCCAGCAGCTCCTTCCCGAGGGTCCGCTCGAACGCTGCCTCGGCTAGAACAAAGTAGGCTAGAACGATCAAGGATGCGATTCCACCTAGTCAGAACCCCCAGAACCATACAAAGGGGAGTGTCTGGCCAAAGAAGACCGCCGGAACAATTGCGAAAGCTGCGACAAGCAGAAGAAAATAGACCGCAACCGATACCGCGACTACGTCGATTACGTAGGCGACAATACGTTTCACCCATTGGTCCTGAAACTCTTTGTCGTCTTTCAGGCGTTCGAACCCGGTTTGGGCTCCTATAGCGGAAGTGGGAGAGGGTTTGGCTGAGGCCCCACAGCTATGGCAGTAGGAGGAGTTGTCGTAAAGCTGTGCGCCGCACCTCCAGCAGTAAGCCAATCCTATCAACTTGCAACGATAGTGTCTTCCTCTATTTGACTGTGAGGCTTGTAAGAAAGCGTCCTATCATTTTACCCGAGGGAGTCGATTCTAGAAAACCCATTCGACTCTAGTATTTTGACCCGAGTCCGAGTCTAGGATAGTGCGTGTGTCTCGATAAGGGCCCGGAATTTGTGGTTCTTTGTAAGCTCGTCAGCAATCGTGTCGTCTTCTTTGCCTTCGCGGTTCCACACAACGTATCGTCTCTCTCCGCCGCGAACAAGTTTTGCAATGAAAAAGGGCATGTAGAACAAGGTCCCGTCCAAGAGCTCTAGCTTGTCTAGATCGAGCCTCGGTGAAAGCTGCAGTCCGTCGGCAAACATCTTCCATCGCAACAGCTTCGTTTTCCTCAAAAATTCAATATTCTCTTTCAGGCTTTCTCTCGCAGGACTTTCTTTTGGGAGAGCCTCATACTGTTTCAGCCTCTCTTCAGATTGCACCTCATACTCCCTCAAGAGATTCTTGAGCTCCGCTAGTCGCTCGCTCACTAAGACGGTTGAGTCAACGCCGCTAACGACCGATTTGGGGTCCTCCTTCATATCAACAAGCATCGGAGCCAGCGCAACCAGCCTCGGGTCGAAACCGAGGTTCGCTTCTCGCAAAGCCAGCATCGTTGATCGGCCTTCCGTGATCACTGTCTGCTTTGACAAAAGGCCCCTTTCCGTCGGAAAGCGATAGGTAAAGTCTAGATAGGGCAGAAAGATGGTTTTGGCGAAAATGATCCTTTCTTCCGACCCGCCGAGGAGACCTTTCTTGGCCCGTTTTCGGTCTGTATCTCGTAAGAAAGCCTCTTCAGGCACTGCTAGTAGCGCTGCTCTCACTGTCATCTTTTCGGGAGCCTGCGTGTTGCGATAGGCTCCTTCCTCATAAGCCCAAAGGCGGGCTAGATGTTCGCCGCGTAACGAGGGAGGTCTCGTAGGGGACCCTATTGTGCAGGGGCTTGAGACGGAGGCATCGGGGCGGGTGGTGCTGGTGGTCCCCAAGTTTGCTGCGGAGGCATGGATGGTGGAAGCTGTTCAGGTATTGAGAAGAATGCTACGATTTGAAGTATCTCAGCTATGAGCAAGATCAGAAATCCAACGAGGACTATGGTCAGGGCGGCACCGATGAGGTAGAGAAGGCCGGTTGTCTGGAACATGTTCACGTTCAATCTCACACCAATCCTCTCGTAGCTCCTCCGAAGGAATATTGCTGACACGAGATAGAAGACCCAGACGACCACGAGTCCCACAATGAGGAGACCTATGGCTCCCAGGATACTGGGCGGAATGGTTCCTGGGGTCCCAAGCTGGGACCCGGAGCTGAGGAACGAGAAAAATGCTACGACCACTATTACGCCGAAAACCACCAGTCCAACTATTGTTAGGAGAACTGCAATGATCATGTCGTTGAAAATGCCGGGCTCGTTAATGGATTCAGAGACATTCTTGACGGCTACAAGGATCAGGATGAAGCCTACGATTGCGAGGACGAATCCCACGTTGGGAATCGCGCCGAGAAGGACAAGTATGGAGCCTACTCCACCGAGGGTCTTTGCCTGGCTGAGGGGAGCCATGATAGTTGCGAGGCTATTTCATGGTAAATAATGCTTTACGAGAGAATCACCTATCACTAGACAGATGTGGTCAAGACTGGGAAAAGAGGCCGATTTCGTGGAGGGCGGGGCGCGGGAAAATCGACCACCCCGGGGGGTCATAGATTAGTTAGCGGAAAAAGAATAGTTAGCACAAAAAGAGAAAGTTGCGAGAAAGAATAGTTACAGAAAAGGAAAGCTTGCAGTAAGGGAAAGATACGGGAAGTGGGTTTGTAGGGTCGGCTATATCCGAGGTTATGTTACTTGTTCTCTGGGTCCCGATGCCTTACGAGTGCGATGTCGCCGAGGGTAAGTTCTCTTGGCCCGGCCTGCCTCACCGGAACAGTTGAGATCTCAAGCTCTGCTCTCGGCGCGAGCAGCTTGACGCGTAGAATGTGTTCCAGTTCCTTGGTCAATCGCATCGTCGGCAGTATCTTGCCCAGCTCGATCTTCTGGATCACCGTCACCTTCTCCTTCGCCTTGAAGGCGAGATCCATCTGTGACAAGCCTAGCTTCTCACGGCCTTCCTTTACGATCTCAGGATAATCCTCGACTAGATCCGACTCTTCTACCGCTTTCGGGAGGCTCTCTATCGGAGTTCTAGTATGGGACGGCACCGGACCGCTCCTAGCCGGACGTGGCTTTCTCTCGGGAAAACCCGGAAGCTCCTTCCCCAGGCTCGAACACTGCTGGCAAACAATCAGGGTCGCACCTTCCACAAGAGACCTGCCGGGCTTACCGACTATCTCGCTCCCGCAAACCTCACAGTACAATGGCTGTTACAAGACCTCGCGGCGAGAAACAGTAGAAATAGGCTCCGACCCCCGCTTAATTAGCTATCGGAACAAAGATGCCCCTCCTACCCGTCAAACCCCAGCTCCACGAGCTACGCCGGATAAGAGCCGTAGCCGCCTACCAGTTCGGCAAAGGAGCTGAGAAGGCCTTTCCCCCCTCAATACTAATCGTGCGATCCCCTAACACGCACAGGATACGCCATGTCTACAATGACGGGAAATTACTGGCAACCTACCGTCCCAAGGACGGGCTGCTGGCATTGACCGTGAACGGAGGCCTCGCACTAAAGCGGGTTTTCAAGGCTCCAAAGCTAAGGGTCAAGGTTACCCCGGGAGTAGAGCCGTTCATCAGGAAGGGTGGAAACGTATTCGCCAAACACGTTATCGGCGTGGATCCTGAGCTACGGCCTGAAGAGGAGGTGCTGGTGGTGGACAAGAGAGACCGGTTGTTGGCTGTCGGAAGATCCTTCTTCAACGCGATAGAAATGCAGAGCTTCAAGATTGGTATAGCTGTGAAGGTCCGGCACGGAGCAGCTGATTCTGAATAGGCTTAACAATCACCGGACCCCATGGAAGAGAATGATTTCGCGATGATGCGCCGAGGAAAAGTCAACCCCCGCGAAGCAAACCGCATGATGCAACGCATGGGCATGCAAGTCGCGCAACTAGACGAGGTCACAAAGGTGATCATGGAAACCCCCACCAAGAGGATTGTCATCGACAACCCCGAAGTGGCCACTGTGACAGTGCAAGGACAGACGGTCTACCAAGTCGGAGGAGGAACTATGAGAGAGGAAGGAATAGGTGGAGGTTCTGACGACGACGTGAAACTTGTCGCCTCACAAGCTGGCGTATCCAGTGAAGAAGCGACGAACGCGCTGCGACAATCAGGCGGGGACCTTGCGCAGGCCATCATCCTGCTCAAACAGAAACGCAACCCCTGAATTGTTCCGATGACGATTCAAGCGACCCTATGCTTCATCCTCCACGACAACAGGGTTCTGTTGCTGAAGAAGAATCCCGGCCTCTTCGGAGCCGGAAAATGGAACGCGCCAGGCGGCAAACTTCAACCCAATGAGACAGCCGAGCATTGCGCCATACGAGAAGTTCACGAAGAGACCGGTCTAGAGGTCCGAAAGCCGAGAAAAATTGGAACTCTCATCTTCTTCAAGCACGACAAACACCAAGACCCAGACTGGATAGCACACGTATTCCTCACGAATGAGTTCCAGGGCACTATCAAGGAGAGCAAAGAGGGCATTCTTCGATGGTATCCAATCGACCATCCTCCCTTTGACGATATGTGGGAGGACGACAGATACTGGTACAGACACGCCGTAGAAGGGAGAAGCTTTCAGGGAAATTTCTATTTTAGAGGAGATTTTGAGAAACTAATCGACCATAAGATCGAGCTTCTCGAGCCCGTTTGACTATTAAGGAGACGACATAGCAGGAGTTGCTTCAGAGGGATCTAGATTGCAGCTAGTCGAATGTGTTCCCAACTTCAGCGAGGGCCAGAGGAGAGAGGTCATCGAATCCATCGCAGACGCGATAAGAAGCACGCCTGGCGTCATGCTTCTCGATGTGGAATCCAATCCGGACCACAACCGGTCCGTGATAAGTTTCGTCGGCGAGCCTGGACCCGTGAAAGATGCAGCCCTATCTGCTAGCCAAAAGGCAATCGAACTAATCGACCTGAGACATCACA
This sequence comes from Candidatus Bathyarchaeota archaeon, assembly GCA_005881695.1. Lineage (GTDB taxonomy): Archaea > Thermoproteota > Bathyarchaeia > 40CM-2-53-6 > 40CM-2-53-6 > 40CM-2-53-6. The sequence continues at coordinate 33,711 of VBBT01000109.1, forward strand.
AAGGCGAGCACCCACGAATGGGCGCTATTGATGTCGTTCCCTTCGTACCGTTATCTGAAGTAACGATGGGCGATTGCGTTTCTCTGGCCCGTGCTTTCGGACAGGAGTTCGCTGAGAAATTCCATGTACCTGTTTTCCTGTACGAGGAAGCAGCCACAACTCCTGAAAGAAGGAACCTCGCTGACGTCCGGGAAGGAGAGTTTGAAGGCCTTCGAGACAAAATTGGTAAGGACCCGGCGAAGAAACCGGACTTTGGCCCCGAGAAGATTCATCCCACCGCGGGCGCAACAGCTGTCGGAGCCCGAGAGATTCTAATAGCCTACAACGTCAACCTTGGTACGAGCGACCTAGATGTCGCGAAGAAGATCGCCCATCAATTACGTGCAAAAGATGGCGGGCTAGCGTTTGTAAAGGCTCTCGGGTTCGAGCTGAAAGACCGTGGAATGGTTCAGGTTTCGATGAACCTGACGAATTATCGCAAGAGCCAATTGTTCAAGGCGTATGAGTTGGTAAAGCTATTCGCTGATCGCTTCGGAGTCCCAGTTGTTGGGAGCGAAGTCGTTGGGCTCGCGCCCATGGATTCCCTTGTTGACGCGGCAGAGTTCTATTTGCGCCTAGAGAATTTCAGCGGGGACCAAGTCCTGGAGAGGAAGCTCTTCACACCTCGGGCTTCGACGTTGACGGATCAGAGTTTGGCTTTGTTCAGCGAGGAAGTCGCTTCCAAGAAGGCGACTCCGGGAGGCGGGAGCGTCTCCGCGTATATGGGAGCGCTTGCTGCTGGTCTTCTCTGCATGGTTGCACGGATAACGTTGGGAAAGAAAGAAGCGCCTCCAGATGTAGAGGGGCTCAACGAGGTGGTGAAGGAGGGCGACGCTCTTCGCCAGAAACTTCTACGCCTTGTTGTGGAGGATACGGTGGCCTTTGACTTGGTGACGAAAGCGTTCAAGCTCCCGAGGGATCAGCCTGAGGCTCGAAAAAAGGCGATAGAAGAAGCGACTGTCAAAGCATCTGAGATTCCGCTCTCAACTCTCGATTGTTCAGTCAGAGTTTTGCGACTGGCTCGGGAGGTCGCGGAGAAAGGATCCACGAACGCGTTGTCGGATGTGGTGACTGCTGTTTCTGCAGCGCGTGCGGCTGTTGAAGGAGCTGTCAGCAATGTTCTGATCAACTTGGCAAATCTTGATGATCAAAAATATGTGGAGAAGATCTCTAAACAGGTCTCCGAGCTTCGGAAGGAAGCTGCTCAGCTTGAGGAACGAGCTGGAAAACTTGTCGAGTCTAGAATTAAGCAGCCTAGGATTCCAGCTTGACAAGCCCTGTCATCTTGTCGGCCCAGACCATCAACGGCGCCACCAACATGGTCAGCTCATTCCCTTCTCTCGTTAGATGATATTCCACTCGCGGCGGGATCTCGGCAAAGGCTTGACGCTTAACTAGCCCGGTTCGCTGAAGATCCTTCAGAACCTCTGTCAGAGTCTTCGCACTTATTCCCGGAAGTTTTTGGGCTAGCTTGTTGAAGCGGAGTGTTCCATCGTTTCCTAGAAGGGCTAGTACGCAGAGGGCCCATTTTTTGCCGATGATCTCGATTATTCCTTCGCATGGACAGGGGCAGGCACAGCATGGTTCTCCTTCCTTGGTCCTTACCATCGTGTAACTCCGTTACTTTTTGGGTACTTGCCTGTTTAAATACTTTAGAAAAGTAACTGACTAACCGAGGTGAAGCGTGATTTGAGTTGTTGCTGCTGCGGACCCGGCTGCGGATGCGGCGGATCTATGGAACGAACAAGAGAAACGGAGACAAAAGAGACCGCGTAAACTACGTGACATCCCGCGGCGGTCCTCATCGACCTCCCATCTTTCTTTCCCGTAGCCTCGACTTGGAACGGTAACTCGTCTCTCTACGGCCTGACACTATCACCCAGTCAGGGACTTCCAACCCTCCGGTTACCAACCGCAATCTGTATCTCCTCCAGAATGCATCTCTAACATCCCAGCTGTGGAGGAAACTCCTCACAGCGTCGCCCTTTATGATCAAATTACTCTTGATCTTCTCAGTGTGGATATTTCGAAAGCCTGCTCGTCTTAGCTGTGATACTACGAGGGCGGGCTTGGGAGAAAACCATTCCTTGGGAGGCGTCTTCGTCCACTTCGGGTTACTATCCGCCTCTATCATCAATCTCTGTCGATGGTTTCTGGCTATTGGCGAGAGAAATGAGTGAACAGTTATGCCGCCGGGTCTTACAACGCGATAGCATTCCGATAAGAACATGGACAGCTCGTAGGAATCGATTTCTGGAAGAAACTCACTCGAAACTACCCCGGCATAACTATCAGAGTACTGATCCCAGAGCCAGGCCAGATAGTCGGCCTTGTACACCTTAACCCGGTTTTTCAGCCTAGCTTGAAGCAATGCCTTGTTCAACAGCCTCAGAGTCCCCGTGTAGGCGCCTGCGAAAGTGTCCACCACACGGAACCTACAGTGAGGCAGGAGCCTTGCTACAGGAATTGTAAGCTGCCCTCTACCACATCCGATCTCCGCTAGAATGCCTCTCTTAGATTGGATAACGCGTGAGAACTCTCGCGATAGGTTCTCATACTGTCGAGCATAGGCCTGCTCCACTTCCAGAGGATCATCAATCACTTTTGTCAATCTCGAACTCTCGCTTTCTCGATTCCCAGTCTGTGACAACCAGCCTGCCTAAGTAGGCAATCATAGGATTATCTCTAGAAGAATGATCCACGAACATGGGTTATACTCTGAAGAGGGCTCTCTACGGCCAACACCGCCTTTCGATTTCGCAAAATCACTGGACTTTGTTGGAACGTTTCCTCCGATGCACGAAGACCAGACAGTGAGCAAAGTCTCGATGACAAAAGCGGTCCGCGTAGGCGGCCGAACCATAGTCTTCCAGCTCAACCCAACAGGAACGATCAAAATGCCAGGCTTGAGATACACTCTCTTTGGCGACCATCCATTTTCTCGTGGATTAGCAGACCTAGTGGTTGATCGGATATCGTTCTTCCTCAGTCTCTCTGATAATCTGGATCAATTCTATCGAACAGCAATCAACGATCCTAGTTTTGCACCGATTCTTCAGAAGCTCTACGGGCTACACCAAGTGAAGTTTCTCACTCCGTTCGAGTGTGCCTGCTGGGCCGTGCTGTCGCAGCGAAACCAGCTAAGCGCGGCACGACGAGCGAAGCAGGCTTTGCTAGAACGCTTCGGGACAAGTCTCGGAGTGAAGGGCCATGTCTATAGTACTTTTCCGGAGCCGGGCCAGCTTGCCGATGCATCGAAGGAAGAGTTGAAGTCGCTAATCAAGCATGAGCGTCGAGAAGAGTATCTGGGAAATGTTATCAGAGCGTTCAATGAGGTTGATGAGAGATTTCTCAGAACTACCGAGTATGACAAAGTGGAGGAATGGCTGAAGAGTATCAAAGGGATCGGCGAATGGTCCGCGAGACTAATCCTCCTGAGAGGTCTTGGGAGAATGGAGAAGGTTGCTGTAGAGAAACGTCTGATCGCTGCTGCAGCTAGAGTCTATGGAAAACCGATGACAGAACAGAGGCTTCACGTTATCGTCGAGAAGTACGGCCGTTGGAAAGGCTATTGGGCCTACTACCTAAGAACCGCGGGAGCTTAGAGTACACAGTGTGTGTACAAGCAAGTTTATGGAGTGTTTGAAATCGTAACACTCGTCAGGAAAGGCAGAGGAGGGCTTGGTTGACAGCATACGCCATTGGGTGGTGCAGGGTAGATTGGAACACCCCCTATCGCGTTGACAACGTCAATGCCGCTAATTACATGGCCGAACACGGTGTACTTCCCGTCAAGATTAGCGCTACTGTCAACAAGATTGATGAAAAATTGGGTGCTACCGCTGTTCGCGGCTCCTGTGTTCGCCATCGCCATATATCCTGCGTAGTTGTGGAGTGAACTCACTATTTCGTCAGGTATTGTTGTCCCCTGGTATTGTCCCCAAGTGCTGTTGTTGCCTCCACCATTTTTTGTATTTTCATCTCCGGTCTGGATTACGAATCCCGGCTGGATTCTGTGCCAGACAAGATTGTTGTAAAAGCCGGATTTCGCGAGGTTAACAAAGTTGTTCACGGTAATTGGAGTTTGGCTGCGATAAAGCTCAACCTCGAAAGTACCCTTCGAGGTATTGAGCGTAGCGTAGATGATGCCCGGAGGTAGCGACGAGACGTATGCGTACACTCCGACCCCTACAATCACGATGAGGACAACCGCTAGGATAAGATAGAGTAAGCCGCGACTTTTCCTTTTACGTGTCCTCTCTAGGACCTTGCGTTTCTGAGCAGAAGGCAAAGGGAACTCGCAGAACTCGTAGTTAATCTACCTGTTGAAATATGATTCGCTTCCAGTTCCTTCAAGGACCTTCCTCACAGCGTGATAGGCTGATACTCGGTTGAGCAGGGCGAACCGATAGTCGCCCAGAATCTCTTGCTGTAAAGATCCATTACTACAGAGACTATTGTCTCGTACCTCTGATACTCGGGCAGCTTCAAGTTGTTATGTCGACAAATAGATTCCGGTTCTCCGTAATGATCTCTCAACATACTCTGAGCTTCGGCCAGATCCAGCTTGTGTCCTGTTCGAACCGTATCATTGAGAAGCTTCTGGATTCTGCGATATCGTTGAATTGTCGACAGACGCTCCTCATCCACGACCTGTTTGACCCCGAGAATTTTCGGATTAGAAAAATGGTTCGTGTGTCCTACTGCGCCACGGTCCGGGCCGATCTCGCAGACAGCGTCGGGCGCTGATTCGATATCAACAACTTTCCCGGAGCCTTTCGCTTTCTGTTGTCCCAAGATGAAGTTCGCTGAACAGTTCCTTTGACCTTGAGCAATCACTTTGACCGCGCGTCCCAGAGTCTTCGATCTGAGTATCTCCCAGCATCGAACATGGAAGGGTTTCTTGAGCCGTGCCCAGTCGTCCTTGCTGGATACAATTCCATTAATTAGCAAACCGACTCCTTCGGAGTTCAAACCGATCTTGCCTCCGACGACTCCCGCTTCCGTGAACGAGAGGATATCGGGACCGTTTTCGTTTCGGACTTTGAGGAACAGCCCCTTGACCTCGGGTATCCAGTCCCAGTTCTGTCCCATCATCAAGTGTCCATTGTCAACTGCGATTGGAAGGGCGGCGAACGCTGTGCAGCCGAAGGTCTTAGGCATCGGTTTCAATCCGATCTTCGAGAACTGACTATACATCAACTCATAACGAACGTTCAATGCAGTGATGTCGAGAATTTCCTGGCCCGAACCGGCAGCAACGCCCTTCATCGTCTCAGCGTATTCAGGGCTGACCTTGTCGATCACTGCCAAGAACTTAGCAGCTCGACCGATGGCGACCTCATAGGAGAGTTCCGTTTCGGTTTTGAATCGTCGAAAGTAGACGTCAAGGTTATGCTCGATTTCTTGGCGTGCCATCTTTCCGTGTTTGTATCCTATCTGGTAGGGTGGGCCTTTGAGGGTAACAACTGGGAGACTCGTTTTCATTCTGATCTATGCCAGATTCTTCTCGAGGGTTATCCAGCCGACCTCTCGTTTGAAGCCAAGTTTGATGTTAATTCCGAGCATGGGTGCGTTTGTCGAGTCGTTCCAGGTCTTGACTTTCTCGTACTTGTTGTTTCTAGCGAACTCG
>VBBT01000136.1 GCA_005881695.1 Candidatus Bathyarchaeota archaeon
CTCCTAGCTCAGGGATTAGACCCACAACTCCACGAACTAGAGGAGACCAGCGTTGGCGGAACAAGAGTCGCAGAAGGCCCACTAATGGGTCAGCCGGGTTGGAGAGGACGAATAGTTGCAGGAATCTACGATCTTCTCGGAACCGAGATCGACCAGATAGGCCTCACGTCGACTCAGGTCAGCGCCTTGAGGTCCTGGGATAGGGAAGATCTGCTTAGGAAACCATTCTGGAGCTCAGTGAAGGGCATTGGAATGTCCACCTGGAAAACGTTGGTGTCAAAGGCCGTCGAGAAGAAATCGGCAAGAATTGACACGGTCGTAACAACAGATATTCACAGACTTATCAGAATGCCCGGAACCCTCAACGGCCACACTGGACTGCTTGCGATGAAGGTTCCAGAGGAAAGACTCGACGAGTTCGACCCGTTCACAGAACCTCTGGCATTCCAGGGCGAAATGAAAGTCAAAGTCAAGGAGTCCCCGGGCTTTAGACTTGGGGAAGAACGGTTCGGACCATATCACGACGAGACAGTACTATTGCCGTCGAATGCTGCCATGCTCCTTCTCTGCAAGCACAGAGCAGAGCCCATCGCCTAGATCACGATCAAGATATTATTAGCTCATCAATGAGCTAGCCTCGTCTTCAAGAGATGTTGTGATACGGCCACGATCTATGATGAGACAATTGAGGCGTGGCGTCGCGAGTTCCACAGCCCCGAACTTCAAGAGCTTAGACCCGAGCTCTTTCGAGACGTAGCCGCTTACGTTCGAAGATTGAAGGAAGCGCAGAGAAACCTTGACCAGCGTTCCCTCAAGGCCATCCTTCTAGACGAAGAAACAAGAAGACTGGAACGACTAGTGGTCGAGCTTATCGACCGAAGACTCTCGAAGATCTGGCGCACGTCCCAGACAAACGCCCAGGTCACGACACACGCCTTGGAGAAATGGGCTCAAGAAGAACTCTCGACTCTTGCTCGCCACTATCGAAAGTTCAAGGAAGACACGGTTCAGGGAATAGAGCCCTCGAACTCTCCAGAGAAAAAGAGAGACAAGCTCCTACTTCGATTCGTCAAAGACATGCCCTCTATCATAGGCGTAGACCTGAAGACTCACGGACCATTCCTGAAAGAGGACATCGCCGTTCTTCCGTACGAAAACGCTGAGAGCCTAATACGGCAAGGCACCGCGATCGAGATAAGACCAAGCAACAGGGATAATGGATAAAAGGACGCCCCCGCCCCCAAACGAGCCTTCCCCACGGTGAAAGAAAAAACGAAGTATCCAAAAGAGATCAACACCTACTGCCCCAAGTGCAAACACCACACAGCACATGCCGTCGCAGTCTACAAGGCGGGCAAGCAGCGGACCCTATCGTGGGGAGCCAGACGACAAGAAAGACGAAAACACGGCTACGGCGGGCAGAAATTTCCCGAACTGAAACGCACCGCCAAGACAACCAAGAAAGCGCTTGTCAAACTGAAATGCCGAACCTGCAACTATACAATAGAGAGACTGGGTATCAGGCTGAGAAAACTGGAGGTCGGAGCCTAACCCCATGCGATGGGAACTGATTCCAAAGCCTCGAAGCATATTCCTAAAAGTGAAGTGCCCGAAGTGCGCGAATGAACAGGTAATTTTCGAGAGAACAAGCAACTATGTGAAATGCACCGTTTGCGATGAGCTTCTAGCCCAACCAAAGGGTGGAAAAGCAGAGATTAGAGGAGAAATATTACAGCCCCTCGCATAGAGGAGGACTGGAATAATCGAGTTGAGCAGCCAGACTTCGCAAGCGCTGATGCCGGAAGTCGGCGACCTAGTAGTTGCCACAGTAACTAGAGTCGAAGACTACGGTGCCTACGTGAAGCTCGACGAATACAGCGGAATCGAGGGTCTCGTCCACATCTCCGAGATATCAACCACATGGGTCCGGAACATCCGAGAACACGCGCGACAGGGCCAGAAGCTAGTCCTGAAAGTCCTACGAGTCAGCTCACAACGAAACCAGATAGATCTCTCCCTCAGAAGGGTTACAGGGAGAGAAAAGTCCGAGAAGATGCTGGAATGGAAGAAAGAGCGAAAAGCAGAAGCGATCCTGAAGAGCGCGGCTGACAAGCTGAAAAAAACAGAAGAAGATGCTGAGGATATCAGGAAGATTCTCCTAGACAAGTTCGGCGGACTCTATTCTCCGCTCGAAGAGGCCTTGGACGAGGGTCCCGAGGTCTTAGTGAAAGGCGGTTTGTCGTCGGAGTGGGCTCAGGCAATAGCTGAGGTCACGAAGACCAAGATTCGCCTCGAGAGGTCGAAAGTACGAGGAACCGTTGCTGTAACATGCCACAAACCGGGCGGAGTGGAGATAATCAAGCAAGCGCTGATGAGCGCGAAAAAGATACGCAAGCCCCGCGGAAGCGAGGTAAAAATTTACTCTATAGGATCTCCCAAATACAGAATAGAAGTAGAAGCACCCAGCTTCGAAGCAGCCGAGAAAACCCTAAGCTTAGCAGTGGAAGAGGTCCTAGGGACCATCAAGAAGGCTGGCGGTGAGGGAAGGAAGCTTGGATGAAATGGTTGATACGACGATGCCCAAAATGTTCGAAATACACTCTGAAGGATATATGCCCGGTCTGCGGCACCCCGACTAAGAATCCTCACCCAGCAAAATTCTCGCCAGACGACAAGTACGCTCGACAGAGAATAGAAGGGTCAAGCGGACCCTCAGAAGTCTAGAGAATTCTCTCACATAAAAGTCAGAGGCTGGGGCATCGTGACCGCGATGTCCAAGAGCTGAGCCGGATCACCCTGCCACCTAGCCCGTACCAGAACGTATGGTTGCCCGGTGGGCAGCAGCTTGGTCCAGGCGTAGCTAAAATGTCCGGCCGTTGCGTTGACGTTTGCTATGAAATTCCAGCTGCTTCCCTTGTTGGAAGAGTACTCCAGAATAACCGGAGACTTGCTCGTTGTAGTATCTACTGGTTTGCCTGTCGAGGAGGTCAGTGACCCTGTGATATTAGTGTTCCCGCCAGTAGGCGCGACGATCGCTGGGGTAAGCTGGGCAGTCATCGACGGCGTGTCAGGATACCTTACGGAATACACGAGAACGTATGAGGAAGAAGAAGCGAAGTCTTGGACGAAGAAGTGGGGAGAGACAGCGGTATCGTTCGGGTCGTTCGGCCGTCCTCCAGGGTAGCTATTTCGCATCAGCATACCCAGAACAGTATTGCTAGTGGGAATCTGCACGTTCTGGAAATTGCTCGTAATCCTCTCATCAGTAGTCCTGTTGCCTATCTTGACCATCCGGTGGTAGTCCGACGCACCGGTTTGGGGGTTCGTGATCACCTGCCGGTAACTGACGTTGGCAGATCCCAAGGGGGTATTGATCGAAGTGTTGTTGCCTATCCGGACCATCCAGTACCATTTGCTGTCGTCCCCGTAGCCACAGAAGGGCGGTCCGTTCGAGCCGCACAATCCGCGGTTGTAGCTGATGAAGATGGCGACGTGTGTGACTCTTTCCTGACGCATTAACTGGACCGCTAGCGACTCGTTCAGCATGAACCCGGTCGCAATGTCCTGTATTGCCGTGGTGTTCCCAGTTCCGTTATCTGAGAGTGTACTTAGTCCGGTGTTCACGGTGATCCAGTAGCCATAGTCCCACCAGGCGAAGACCACACTTGAATGTGGCAGATTGTTGCTCATCCAGGAGAGGGCTTCAAGCCAGTCAGGGACTGCTGCTCGGACTGGAAGGCTGGCTGAGGCGATGGTGGTCGGAGTGTAAGCCGATTGGACGGCGTTTATGAAAGTGGGGACTACCAATATCATGATGATGAGCAGGATGCCAAGACTGAATTCTCGGCTTACTCTACTGGTGAAACGTAGCTTTCGCCGGGGAAAGAGCACCGTCTGCTGAATAATATCCATCGCAGGCTTGCCCAGCTCG
>VBBT01000110.1 GCA_005881695.1 Candidatus Bathyarchaeota archaeon
TGCACCTGCTTGGACGATTGTAACGGGAGATCGGTAGTTTGTGTCGAGCATTGTTCGTGAGGCAGGTCCGAAGTGAGATTCGAAGTTCACGATATGATCTACGTCTCCGCCTGCAAAACCGTAGATGGCTTGCCAGTCATCACCCACGGCGAAGAGATGAGCCCGGTTCGTTCCAACCAGTGCGTTTACGAGGCGGGCCATGGACCATGAGGTGTCTTGGAACTCGTCCACCAGGACATGACTGAACTTCGGGAGAGAGCTCGCACCTTTCTCTAGGATGTCCGCGGCCCGGTGAAGCATGTCTGAGAAATCGATTCTGCCTTCCGAAGCCAATTCTCTCTCGTATCTTTGCAAAACTGCAAGACCAAGGTTCCCGAAATGATGGACACGTGGCGTAGCTGATTTTAGACGCTGGAGAATCTGCTCAGTCGACATTCGGAATGAACGAGCATTTTCAATGAATTCAGCCAATTGTCTCTCGATCACGCTACCGATGTACTTCGTATCCCCAAGGATCCTTTCTAACCCAGCTAGTGTCATTGATCGCAATTGTACGCTGGCGCCGGTCAAGCGTGTTTCGAGTACTGCCTCCAACGTTCCTTCTCTGCGCTCGTAATCATAGAATTCGACGAGCTTCTTCCCTGTACGGCTGAACTCTCTTCTTTTCCATGCCATTCCCTTGCCATAATCTGAGGAGGAAGTTGACCAATTCCCAGCCACATTGCCTGCACGGTCTATGCCCCAATACTCGATGCAGACTCCCGTGTCAAGGAGTGTGAAATCGGGGTGGTAGGCGGAGCGACCTGCGCCGACTTGTGCCCACGAAGCGGTGGCTTCGTACTTGTAAGGAACTTGATGGGTGAGTAGAAAATCCGCAATGATTCGCTCACCGATTGACCGAACTTGTTCTCCACGACGAGTTCTGTAAGTAAGATCCTCACCGAGAGCTGGGGTCCGCTCGTCCAGATCGCGATGGAAGTTCAGGATCGCATTGACGTACAAATTCGAAAGCTGCTGGTCTCGACTTTCCCTGGCATCGCGCAATGCGCTAGCGACAAGTGAGTTTGTCCAATGTTCGTCAGCGATACTAAGCGGTCCTGGCGTGGCCGCTTGGACTATGAGCTTGCCGAGAGCATGAAGTGTCGAGACAGTCACACCACCGCTTCCCTGATCCGCGACTGGTACACTCATCTGTTTGAGGCCGTCCTCCATCTCCTCGGTCGCTTTGTTCGTGAAGGTTACTGCTAGGATGTTAATTGGAGCCACACCGCGTTCCAAGAGATAACGGACCCGGGCGATTAGGGTACGAGTCTTGCCTGATCCGGCCGCGGCGACGACAAGGTTGCGCTCATCGTCTCGAACGGTCGCTTCGCGCTGAGCCGCGTCGAGCTTCAGCTCCTCAACAAGCAACTTTGAGTGTTCAGTGAGCGCTCGCTGGACAAACTGGAAGTTGTGCTCCATAAGCTTCTGATACAATTGATTCGTAGCCATTGTAATGGATTCAAACTCTTTCCTCATTACACCGTCATGCGTTCGCCGAACAGTCTTCCCGAGAGACGGCAAGGTCGACTCAACGAACGTCTTCATCTCAGACCTCAGAGGTCTACCTACGCGCTCCGGAAGGTATTCTTTCGAGGACAAGTAAGGCTCAAGGGATTTGTCGATTCTAGAAAGAACCTCAGGGACCTGGTTCAAGGAGGCTCTGGCCTGCTTAATCCCACGCTTCCGATAGAATGGAAGAGCAACTGAAACCGTAATGGCTAGGATCGCGACGACAACGAGTCCAAGGACCAACCACACAAGGTCCATTTTCCACACCCCACGACCTAGGGTTTGAGACTAGATCAGGCAGATTGAGATAACCTTTCTAGAAGTTTCGCTCGTCTCCACACTCTCTCCTTTCCGGGGACGGTGTTAGGCCGAACGGTTCAGCCTCGAGACGGTCTAATTCCGTTTGGTAAGAAATCTCTCTTTGCTGAAGAATTACTGAGCTGGGTTGGGTGTTCAGCGTGTTGGTAGGGTTTTGTATGTGAGGCCGCGTTGTTCTAGTTCTTTTAGTCGTTTTTCCCAGTCCTTGAGTTGTAGGTCTCGTAGTATTGTGTTGAGTACTTGTGCTGTGTAGGTGTGTACTTGTGTCCAGTGATGGCGTTCTGCAAGGGATAATTCTGGCTTGTTCATTTTTTCCTGTGAGGCGCGGAGGCTTTCGCGTAGCTGGTAGACGAGTTCGTGCCGCAGCCTCTCCAAGCTGGGCAATCTCTTACGTTTTTTCCTAACTCTCTCGACTAGACCGGTATTCCCAGTCTCTTCTTTGTACTCTAGCCGATCGTTCTCCAATCTTTTTCTGATCTCCTTTTTCTCCGTGCTTGCGCGTCATCTCCCGTAGGCTGTGTCAATGCTACCCTGGAAGAACGAGGAGACCTCGTGATCGACAAGGCCTCGTTTGACGCGTTTCTCTACAGGACAATGTCGTGGCTCGACTCACTTAAACGATGTCGTCCGAGAGGCTCGTTTGTCGACAACGACGTTAATCGTCGGACAAGGACGAAAAAATACATCGGGTCAATGGAACCACAAAAAACGTCTCCAAGGGCAGATAGGCACTGAGGCATGCAACAGTTAACGCGTTTTAGCGAGCATATCCGATCCAACAGGATTAGGTCCAATGTAGAAAAACGTCTAACCCTCGAACGCTAAAAAGATCGGAAAGACGTTAAACGTCTGACAACGACAGATCCATACGTTTCCCAACCAAAAACCAAACAGGAAACCAGGGACCCCCGGGTAGACTCCCGAAATCTCGGGACACGCCCGATGCCGATCACGAAAACCGGGGCCTGCCGTCATCCGATCGGGGTTTCAAAAGCTCCCGTACTAGCGTACTTCTGGGCCATTTTCACGTATGCTCGGTAGGATTCTCTTATCATCCGAACATCCTTGTCGGTTGCCCTCCTCATCACCTTGGCTGGTGCACCCACAGCGACTGACCGTGGCGGGATAGTTCTGTTCTCGAGAACTACGGATCCGACCCCGATGATGGAGTGACTGCCAACTGTCGCCCCATCGAAAATGATTGCCCCAGCTCCCACGAGGCATTCGTCGCCGATTCTGCATGCATGAACAATCGCGCTATGAGCAACCGTAACCCCATTACCAATAACGCCCGCGTTCTTGGAAGAGCAGTGAACCACGACATTGTCCTGTAGGCTACAGTTGGCTCCAACCCGAATCCTCCCGTAGTCACCGCGAAGCACGGCCCCTGGCCAGACGCTCGTTCGTCGGCCTATCACAACGTCGCCGATGATGCTCGCGTTGGGAGCGATCATAGCTGTTGGATGGACCCTTGGTTTCTTCGAACCGAGATGGTAGAGGGGCATTTCTACATCAGTCAGCCGCTAATTCTTCTCTCGCAGATCCTGAGAGCGAAAGCGGAAGCCGGGGCTCTTCGCTCCCTCATAGGTTGTTAATGACTTCGCCCCAGGAATATCGCGCAACTTGACCAACATAACGCGGTTGATGAACGTTTTGCGATTGTCCAACAAGAAATAACAATCCCGAGAAAAATTCGCAATGACCCCCCAAGCAGGCACCAACACCGGCGTCCCTGAGCCGGGTCGATTTATCCTGGGTATTTAATTTGCGTCTGGAACGATAGCCCTCGAAATGCCGACGATGGGGCTTGAGTCGGAGCCGGGTCCGGCTTAGCTTCAGAGGAAGACACTTCTGGCTTCGGTTTCTTAGCGGGTTCGATCACCTCGAAGGCAAAGAGTGCTATGATGAGTATGACGATAACTAGGATTCCCTCGGGTCTTGGCTGCCCTGTAGTATCATCGTACATGAAGCTCCGAATACCCAAAATTGTCGAGCCCAGGTATGGAATTGGAATCGTATACTGGTATACTCCGACAACTTGGGTGCTAGAGATCATGCTGAGCGCGCTCCCGCAACGACTATCCCAAGAGTCTTGAATTCCATTGGCGTCACCCTTCGTAACGAAAGAGAATCCATTACTATCTGTGACCCTGTTGATGACTCTATGTACCACGAGATAATCAGGTTCACAGACATAAGGCCGGAAAACGATAATCGACCCGATCGGAGGTGGACCTGCAATTATGGTCGAGGGGTCCTGGCCACGTATTACGATCAAAGAACCAATTGGCAACACGCAATTGGTTGGAGGACACATGCTTCCGGAGGAGACAACCAGTACCGGATACTCAGTGTTGAGAACCAGACGAACTCCACCCCATACGGCAAGAGCCCCTAGTATTACAACACCTACTAGAAGCAGGCCCCTCGCTGTTTCATTTTTCCGGATAAATCTCCAGAACTTGCGGAGATAAGTGCTCAAAGTCTCAAGTCTAGTCTAGGCGTGCTTTTGTTGGAATGGTCCTATTTCAGCCTCGTACTGGATCCGCCTCAAAAACTCTTCTGCAGCCCGGGCACCAGCTATCAGAAACTCTTCCCCCCGAGGGGTGATACGGTAGACCTTGCGGCCTCTCCCGCCTTCCGCCTCCCAAACGGCCTGCAAGTAGCCTTTTTCCTCCATTGAATGCAGCAGCGGGTAAAGTGTTCCGGCGCTTAGGTAAACTTTGAAACGATCCCGAATCTCGAGGTTAACCTCGTAACCCCAGCGAGGCTTGCTCTTGAGGAGCCGGAGAATGATGAGGTCGAGATGGTTCTTTACAAGTCTCTCCCTCCATGCTTTATCGAGATCCTTGTTCAAGTAGCTCCAGAACTCTTTGAAACCTACAACCCCAAACGATTGCCCCTTAACGCTTTCTAGGTTTTTGCAGACGTTTGAACTCATCGATATATTGGGGTTTTCACAAACGAGTGTCAGACCGGAAAAACTCTGGGGAACGATAATCTCCGTCCCATGCTAGGGATTGGTCAAAGCCACTAACAATGTTTTCTTGATTCAACCAATTATTCCTCTGAACAACTCTCGGCTGTCGGATTGATAAGAATAGCTCGTGATGGGTCGGACTCAGTCTGGCCGTTTTGTAGGCTATCATAGTCATCCAGGCGAAGAGCAATCTCAGAGAGATTCTCTGAGTCAACCCTACGTATGGAGATACGGGGAGCGGACTCGGGACGCGTCGATGGTCGCTTCGCTAGCCTTAAACCGGGAGGAGGGTAAGTGGCCGCTGTCCTTTCTTATGAGTAGAGAGCCCTACGTGCCAGGTGCGACCACTGTCGGTATGGTCTGCAAAGATGGAGTTCTACTCGCATCTGAACGTCGGTACGCGTATGGAAGCTTCGTCATGAGTAAAGGTGCGAAGAAGGTCTTCAAGATCACGGACAATATTGGCGTCGCCTGCGCGGGCATTGTAGGTGATATGCAGGTCCTGACCAGGGAAGCTCAGGCCTACATGAGCATCTACCAATACGAGCGGGAGAGGCCGGGGACTGTGAAGAACACGGCCAAGCTCATCGCCAATCTTCTCTCTAGCCGTCGCATGTTTCCCTTTCTTGCCGAGACGATTGTCGCTGGTGTCACCGAGGGGAAACCCGAGCTCTACGTGTTAGACCCCGTAGGATCTCTTCTTCCTGATAAGTTCGCCGCAGTGGGGACAGGAGCTCAAATCGCGATAGGTGTTCTCGAATTGGAATACAATGAAGGGCTGTCGGTTGAACAAGGGGAGGTTGTACTGCTTAAGGCTGTCAGATCCGCGCTAGCCAGAGACATCTCCAGCGGGGACGGTATAGACTTGATGGTCATCACAGAACAAGGAATCAAAGAAGAATCCCCCCGATTCTTCTCCTAAGACCAACTTGTGGCACTTTATCACTTCATGAGCAGACTGCACAATGTGCGTATTGGATAGAGCTTGGCTAGAGCTGGCCACCGTGGTAGCGAGCGCAGTCCCTTCCTGATCATAGGCCTAACTCCTTACAACTTGAAAGATGGTTACTCGGTTGCTGTTCAGATTAGTCTCGTCGGTTATCGATTTCCTATCAGCTCGACTTGTCTCTTACCCTTCGTAAGTCTTGAGACTCGTAGAATCCCCGCCAGCTCTAGTTTCATCAGTTCCCGGTTGAGCTCTCTGAAGCTGACGTCTCCGAGGTTTGACTTGAGTTTCTTTAGCAGATCGATGTCTGTCATTGGACCGTTCTTTTCCAGAGCTTCCACTATGGATAGGGACATGGGCCGTGGACTCCATATCTTGCTCAACGCCGCGGTCACGGGGAGAGATCCTACCCGAAGGCTGTCCTTGTTACGGTTTCGGAAGCGGCTTGTTGTTTAGCGGAACCAGACCGGTGCAATTGCAACTACATAGAGAATTGACATTGGCCCTCTTCAGCGCGGAGGCATCTTAAGGAGAGTTGAGAGATTTGGGTTGGTGAAGAAGTAGATCTCGACGAAGAAGAAAAGCAAGAAGAAGTCAAAGTAAGCCAGCACTGCTGAGACTGCGCAGAGTGCCTGTGGCTCGACTCGTGATCCGGTCTAGATAGAAGTCTTATAAGCGAGTAACAGCTATTACATGGCAGTAACAAAAAGGAAGAATTGACAATGCTAACCAACATGAATTTCCCGACCGACGTCTGGTTGACGGTCAGCCCCGGACTCCTCCACGATCGAACCCCCGGTTTTCGGAGAGAACTCCATCAGCTCAAGATCACTGTGAAACCGGTTCCACGGACCCCTGACCCCATCCGGAATCAGGCAAATAGGGTAACTTCCCAATGACCTTAGCTCTAACTTCTAGAAAGAAAGCCGTACCAAGAGCGGTTGCGAAAGCGAATAAGCCTGCGCTTGCTGTAAAAGCGGCTCCATCGAGTCTTACGCATCCAGTCGACAAGTTGTTGGAAGCAATGACCCTTATCCCTTGGGACCCGTTCCGGGGATTCGAATGGCCTGCTGAATATGAACTGCCGACGCGGATACCGTACGTCGACGTTATCGACTCAGACAACGAATACGTCGTGAAAGCAGAGCTTCCAGGGTTGAAGAAGGAAACCCTGAACATCCAAGTCGGCACGAACGAGCTGTCGTTAGCTGCTGAATCCAACGTGGAGACTGAGGAAGAGGGAAAAACCTACTTGCATAGGGAAAGAGCTTTCTCAACATTCCGCCGAAACATAGGATTCGCCGAAAGCGTAGATACAGAAAAAGTATCAGCAAAGATGGCTGAAGGCATTCTCGAAGTAAGACTTCCCAAGCTTGAGCGCAGGTCCGAAAGGAAGACCCGAAGAATAACGCTGTAAAGGCCTTGCTTGGCCTCATAGGCTGAATCTTTCGGATCCGAACTGGCTCGGCTACTCCGCTAGCGACTACACAAAGAGCACCAAGCTGAAAAATAGATGTGAAGAGCTGGACATTCTACTAGAGAAGGATTGGTGAGGAAGCTGATCCAGGCTAAGAGAATCCGCTGCCCAAGGTACACGAGGATTGTGAAGTTGTGGCTGAAGAATTTCGGTTATGGTCCCAAGAGGTTTCTATCGCAAGAGATGCCATGGAGAACGTCAACGGTTAGAGGGTCGTAGGAGTTGGGAAAGGAGGATTCTGAGAAGCGTAGGCAACCGGCGCGCAATGCTAAGAGCAGACGGGCCCGCCGAGGAAGACGATTCGAAAGAAACAAACATAGCGGTCGTCCTCCTAACGACTGACGCAATCGTTGACGAGGAATCTCGGTTGATAATTATGATTGGAATTTGGAGGAAAAGTTGAGGATGCAGAGGAACAAAGTGATATCGGGGACCTCACATGCCGATCAAGATCATAGAAGATTCGAAGATTCCTCTTGGAGAGGAATAGCCTAAGCTCCACTCGATTAAGGGTAAGGTGGAGAGGGACCTGCCATTGTCGAGGCAGGAAGAGGCGCTCCTCGCTAGACTGGTCGAAAGGCGAGCGAATGTCAGAGAGGAACGAAAAGCTCAGAGGACAATGAACCCGCAGACACAATGTCCGGATGATAATGGAGAGCTGGGAACCCCAAAAAAATGAGTTCGGAGGATAACGAGACGAACGGAAGACAGGATGATGAGGAGGACGATGAGGATAGAGAGCTGGAGGAGGAGACTGAGGACGAGTAGGAGGAGCATGTTTGAGAGGAGACAATCAACATGTGTTTTCAGGTTTTTATCGAACGGCCAAGGAACTGCTGGTCCAGTTGTCTTCGACGGTCTTTGACCTTCTGCCGAAACCCCTAGCGGAAGCTGTCAAGGAAAGAGGATTTGAAAAGCCAACTGAAGCCCAGGAACGGGCGATTCCTCCGATCCTCGAAGGGAAAAACGTCCTTCTAATATCCCCCACGGCGAGTGGAAAAACCGAATCAGCTATCCTTCCAGTATTCACCCGGTTCTTGATGAGTGCTGACAGAGGTCCAGGTGTCAAGATTCTCTACATGACCCCTCTTCGGGCATTGAACAGAGACTTGCTGGACCGACTGGAATGGTGGGGAAAGAAAATCGACCTCAGGGTGGCCGTAAGACATGGGGACACTGAAGTCCGCGAGCGGGTCGCCCATGCTCGGAACCCACCTGACATGCTAATCACAACTCCTGAGACTCTCCAAGCTCTTCTGCCTGGACGAATAATGCGTAGACACCTTCGAGAAGTCAGATTCCTGATCATCGATGAGGTGCACGAACTTGCGGAGGACAAGAGGGGCAGCCAGTTAGCTATAGCCATCGAACGGCTAAGATGGATCACTCAAAGAGATTTTCAAGTCATCGGACTCTCTGCAACAATCGGATCGCCCGAGAAAGTTGGAGCATTTCTCGTAGGAAACAAGCGACCGGTAGAAATCGTCAGGATTCCTGTCGCAAGAAAGATGCGATTGGAAACACTCTTTCCAGAACCCTCCGCTCAAGATCATCAGCTGGCTTCGAAAATCTTCACTCATCCTGAGGTCGCGGCGAGGCTTCGGATAATGAAGGAAATGATCAAGAACCACAAGTCGGTCATCCTATTCACAAACACGAGATCAATCGCTGAGATATTGGCGAGCAGGTTCAAGGTCTGGGACCTCGACTTTCCGATCTCAATACATCACGGAAGCCTAGCCAAGCCATCTCGGATAACTGCAGAGCGAGGCTTGAAGGGAGGTGAACTCAGAGGCCTCGTGGCCACCTCAAGCCTGGAACTAGGAATCGACGTCGGAAGAATAGACTACGTTATCCAGTACATGAGTCCCCACCAAGTGACACGGCTTATCCAGCGGGTCGGACGATCAGGCCATAGCGTAGGCAAGATGGCCGATGGAGTGATCATCGCGAGCGACTCGGACGATGCTCTCGAAGCGCTAGTCGTAGCGAGAGGAGCTCTCAACGAGGACTTGGAGGAAGTGTCGGTTCCGGAGAAACCGCTCGACGCTCTCTGCCACCAACTCGCCGGGTTGCTGATACAGAACAGAAAATGGTACTACAACGAACTTGTTGAACTGATATCGAAAGCGTACCCGTATCGGAACCTGACCGAGGATGACGTCGCCTCTGTTGCGAACTATATGCACTCACGTTTTCCGCGCCTGGCTTGGGTCTCGCAGCAAGACAAGATGGTAATGAGGCCGTCAAGAGTCAAGGATCTCTACACGTACTACTTCAACAAGCTCTCAATGATACCGGACGAAAAACAGTACCTCGTCATCGAGCAGGAGACGGATACGGCGGTGGGCGTACTCGACGAGGCTTTCGTAGCTGAATACGGCCAACCCGGGACGAAGTTCATCGTCCGGGGAACACCGTGGATGATGCAGAGCATTAGAGGCGACAAGATATTCGTTAAGCCGATCTCCGATCCGACAGGAGCGATACCTAGCTGGGTGGGCGAAGAGATACCTGTACCACACAAGGTGGCTAACGAAGTAGGGGAGATCAGGAGGAAAGTCGGAGAGTTCTACGAACGAGGACAGAAGATCAAGGAAATAGCCCAATCGCTCAGCCAAGAATACCCCGCGGATCCTAAGACATTCGAACGAGCCATATCCGAGACATACGAGCAGTACGAACAGGGACTCCCTGTCCCAAATGACCACCTTCTTACCGTCGAGGAATGGGACGACTTCATCATCGTCAACTCCCACATGGGAACGCTAGTCAACAGGACCCTAGCCCGGCTCATAGGACACTTGTTATCCGACGAGGCAGGCGTTAGCGTGGGGATTCAACAGGACCCTTACCGGATTGTTTTCCAAGCCATCGGCGGGGTGGATGCGAATGATGTTGTGAAAATGGTTCGCCGTCTTTCCGAGATTGAGGTGGACGAGGTGGCGATAACCGCATCGAAAAGAACCGGATTGTTCAAGCGAAGACTCGTCCATGTGGCGAGAAGATTTGGAGCAATCTCGAAATGGACAGATTTTAGCAGCATAACCCTCCGCCAGCTCGCGAAAAGCTTCGAAGGAACAGTCATCATGGATGAGGCGGTACGCGAGACCCTTGAGAGGGACATGGATATCCCCCACACCAAAGAGGTTCTGCAATCCATCGCCAAGCACGAGATTCAGCTTAAGGTCGTCAAGACCGTAGCTGGTGAGGCTACGCCGATTGCGAGGATCGGCCTCGAGAGGATCAGTCGAAAGACTGACTTGATTCCGACGGAAAAACTCGACCAGATCCTTGTCGGGTCCGCGAAGGCGAGAATCCTCAACGAGGTCAAGACAATCGCCTGTACAAACTGCTGGAAGTATGTGGAGATGAAGAGAGTCAAGGACATTCCCGCCACTCTAGAATGTCCTGAATGCGGATCAAAGACTCTGGCCGCGTTGGCGGTTTCCGACGAGGACGTCAAGAAGATCCTGTTGAAGAATGGGGCGCATCTCTCGGAGAGGGAAAAGAACGTTCTATCGAGGGCAGAGGAGACTTCGAAACTTGTGAGCAAGTACGGGAGACTTGCTGTCTACACCCTTGCCGGACGAAGAGTGACCCCCGAAGCAGCGGGAGATATTCTTCGAAAGCATCGAAAGCCTACGAACGGGTTCTTCGAGGCGATTATGGAGGCTGAAAGAGAAGCGCTGAAAGAACATTTCTGGTGAATCGTTCAAACAACCCTTATCTGAACGGGTCCAGTAATTCCTCCATAAAACTCAGACAAGCGACCCGAAGGCAACGAAGATTGCAGATACTCGACCAATGGTTAAATGACGCATCGAAAATCCGGGAAAGATAGTCAGGTCACGGAACGTTATGAATCGGGTCGATACAGACATTACGGTCCAGGTAGATGGACTTAGACGCGAGTTCGATAGCAAAGAGGGCAAGGTCACAGCCCTCGATGGGGTCGATCTGCAAGTTCGAAAGGGCGAGATATTCGGCGTTCTAGGCCCGAACGGGGCTGGAAAAACGACTATGATCAGGATACTCTCAACACTTCTCCTTCCGACCGCTGGAAAAGCAGGTGTAATGGGTTTTGATGTCGAAAAGGAGCCTGAGAAGATTCGGGCCGTGATCAACATGGCAAGTGGAGCCGAGAGAGCGGGCTACGACTTCATCAGTGCGCGTGGAAACCTTTGGTTCTTCTCCCAGCTTTACGGCATACCCACGAAAGAGGCGCACAAGAGAATCAACGAACTTTCGGAAATGCTCGGCCTTCAAAGCTATCTCGACAGGAAATTCTATGCTCTGTCCACTGGTTACAAGCAAAGAGTTACCCTTGTGAGGGCGTTCATTAACGATCCCAAGGTCGTGTTTCTTGACGAACCCACGATAGGCTTGGACGTCATGACCGCTTTGAGTATTCGTGAGTACATTCTGAAACAGGCGAAGGAACATGGCAGGACCATTCTAATCGCAACGCACAACATGGCCGAGGTTGACGCTATCTGCAACCGGGTCGCCATCATCGACAAAGGCAAGATACTGGCTTGCGACACACCCGCCGCCCTCAAGAGATCGTTGGGAGCCCCCTCGCTTGTCCTGGAGGTCTCACCGCCTCCTACCCCGGGAAGCCTTGAACCATTGGGCAAGCTTGAGGGAGTCAAGGGCTATACTGCGTCTACCGACGAAGAGAGGGGACTGTCACGGATTCAGGTGGTCGTGGACGGTGACGGATCGGCCCAGTCCGTCGTCGACTCGATTCGAAAGTTAGGAATGACGGTCGTGTCAAACTGGAGACAGCAGGCCACGCTAGAGGAGGTCTTCGTCGCGTTGGTGGGTCGAGGGTTTAGGGAGAGAGAGCGTGAAGCTGCACAGTAACCCGTGGCTCAGAACCGCATACGCTCGACTGTGGGTTCGAGCGAAGAGCATCTATGGAGAACCCCTCTGGGTAGCGGTCAATATCGGGTTTCCTTTTTTCACATCATTCTCGCTAACAATGGTGTACAGAGCTTACGGGCTCAACTCATTCACGGGATTCGCTATCCTTGGTGGAGTTATGATCTCCTTCTGGGGGAACGTTCTATGGTCGATGGCGAGCCAGTTCAACTGGGACAAACAAGTGGGACTCTTCGAAATCTACATCACCTCCCCCGCACCGATCTCAGCGATACTAGTCGGCATGTCCCTCGGGGGGATTCTCGGGACCGCGCCCTCAGCAGCTATGGTCGCACTCCTCGGTTGGATGATCTTCCATCCACCCATCAACGCCATTTGGCCTGCGGTTATCTCAGTCTTCGCTCTGACGCTTGCATCTCTCTATGCGATGGGAATGGCACTATCATCACTCTACTTGGCATATGGCCGAGAGGCAGATTCTGTAAACGAAGCTCTCCACGAGCCAGTATCTCTGATCTCTGGGGTCTACTTTCCCTCGACAGGAGGGTTCTCCCCGTTTCCACTCGCTGTGCAAGCGGGAGCCTCACTCATTCCTCTCACACTCGGAATGGATGCGCTAAGAAGAACACTTTTTTTCGGCCAAGGTTTCGGAGAACTCTATCTTGACCTCGAGTTGTTAGCTCTGGCCGCCATGGG
This sequence comes from Candidatus Bathyarchaeota archaeon, assembly GCA_005881695.1. Lineage (GTDB taxonomy): Archaea > Thermoproteota > Bathyarchaeia > 40CM-2-53-6 > 40CM-2-53-6 > 40CM-2-53-6. The sequence goes on from VBBT01000110.1 coordinate 12,856, forward strand.
TGTAGTTCTCCTCTTCGCATCTTCCAAAGCGTTGAAGTTCCTTGAGAACAAGGGCAGAAGAACGGGAACAATCGCGGTGAGACAACGATGAGCCTCAGAGCCATGGTTGCTTCGATACGTGTAGGATGGTACAGAGAGTTCAATTGGACCAATCCCCTCACGGGGTTCTCCCTCAGGACCGTCGGCCCTCTCGCGAGCGTTATTGCCGCTTCGACGGTCTACTATGTTGGTTCTACCAATAATATCCCGCCCAGTTTTGACCCGAGTCGACTCGCCTACATCCTCATCGGTGCCGCACTATACGCGCATGTAGCAGCATACTCTTGGGTCCCTACGCTGGCCATCGCAGAAGGAAAATGGACATACGTGTTCCCCCAAGTCTACATCTCTCCACACTCATCACTCCCGTACTTGACTGGAAGAACCTTGGCCTCGTTCGTCACCTCGACGCTGACCGTTATCGTATCTCTTGTTTTATCATTCTACGTTCTGTCGTCAGTGTTTCACACGAATATTCCCTTCATTGTTACCCCACTTTCTGTCGGTCTACTATTTTTTGCAATGCTGGTGAACATCTTCGCCGCGCTTGGTCTGGGACTCCTGCTCAGCGCGTACGCTTTGTTTGCGACGAAGTTCGAGTGGGCTCTTCCTACGTATGTTGCAGGGTTGTTGATGGTTTTCTCGGAAGCCCTCTTTCCCGTGTCTTTCCTGCCCCATCCGGTGTCAGATGTAGCGAACGTGTTACCATTTACCGAATTCATGAGGGCATCTCGGCAGGCGATGATCTATGGAGACATGCACTCCTACTTCTCCTACATCGGACTGGCAGTCCTTGGAGGCATCATCGTTCTGGCATTGGGCTTTGTTGCGTTCAGGTATGCTGAGAACCGGGCGAGACGGCTAGGTGTTATCGACAAGAAGACAGCGTGAGACCGACAGCTTAGCCTCGAACCGCAGCGAGCGAGATGAGCGGACACTATAATCCCACAAATTTGATCATTGCCTCGAAAGCATCCTTCCATCCGCCAGCTTTGTAGTCTCGTAAACACCCGAGAAGCTCGTCCCGATCCGGGGGTCCCAGTATTCTGCTCATTCTCTTCGCGATACTCCCCCCAAGGAACATGTATTGGGCCAGTGAGGTGAAGTTGCTGGGTCGTCTCATCAGGCTGGCACTTTCGAAATCCAGAATTCTTGGGCTGTCGTCGCTTGACACGATTACGTTCTTGGGTGCCCGACTGAGCTCTCCGTGATCGAGCCCGTAGGCATCCATCCTCAAACATTGTTCTAGCAACGCTCTCACCACACCCCTAACGCGTGCTCTTCGCCCCATGCCCTTGAGGCGCTCTAGCCATAGTGGAAGAGACAAGCCTTCGACCAACTCCATAGCCAATACGTCAGCCGTACCTCCCAGGCACCCTGGTCCCACACTCAGAGAATTCGCGGTTTTGAGAAGTTCGGCCTCGTGGATCAAGTTCGCGCGTCGCGCATCAACCCGTCGAATCTTGACGGCTATCCGTCGATGACCCATGACCCCTATGACCACGATTCCTACAACGCCCTTCCCCAAGACTGATAGACGATCGGTTTTCAGCGGACCCTGAAAGTCCAGGCCTGTTATTTCCAGCTGTTGCAATTGATGGATTCTAGACTCGACCTCCATTCCGTCGCCGGTGGGATACGCTACGAGACGATTGTAGGGCGGTTTTGTAAGGGAGGAAAGCGGTGCTAGTGATGGGTTTTGAGCCAATTCGGCTTCGCCGCCAAGAACTCCGATAGGGCCTGGTCAAAACCTTCTCTTCCAAGCAACCTAACAATTTGCCTGTTCTCCAGAACCTTCACGTTTTGACGGAAGGAACTGCTCAGTTGCTCCGGGAGAGCAAGCCCAAGCTTTCGATCCTTCAGAGCCATAGCGACAAGCTGTTCGATGGTGAGGATTCGTCGTTTCTTGTCTACGACCCACCGATCGTCCTCCATCCAGGGACCACGGACGGTATCCTTCGCATTCAGGTGTCGATCCAGGAATCCCTGGCTGTCATCCATCTTGGAAATGGGGGGACCTTGACGCAACTGGACTTTAGGTAGGGCCGTAGTGTCCAGCTCGACAAGGATTGCGCTGGATCGGCCTTCGTCGCTCCAGACTGTTGACCTGATGGGATGGAAATCTTGCCGTATTATCAGTTCTGTCAACGCCTTCTCCATTTTCTGTAGCTGCCCCCAGAGAACGTCAGGCACCATCCTCGAATGTTCGAAAGAAATGGCTACGATATCCCGGTTTTGATGCTCCAAGAGTTTAGCAAACTGGGCTTTTGTTCTTGGTACGGGTTTAGAAGGGAAGAAGTACCACGTGCCAGGATTATTCTGGAATTCCCTTGAAGCGGCCACAAATCCCCATAACTTATCATCTCTAACAGCCGCCGCCAGGTTCCGGTTCGGGTCTACGGGATCGATTACGACTAATGGAGAGCCGAGGTCTCGAGGTCTAGAGGCCTGGCTGCAAGTTGGCTTTTCGAGTTCCAGAAAGGTAACAGGCTTCCATTTCGAGGCTTGTACGAGTGTGTCTAGAAATGATTTGTAATGAAGGATCAGAGTTTCGACGAGCATTCCGCTAAATCCTCCAACTCTGATCTCGGCGCCGTAAGACCGAATGCCTTTCATGAACCGTTTCAGGAGCCTTGCTTCAAGCCGCATTTCCGGTTTCAGATGTTCTTTCATGTACTCAGTATGGTACGGTGTCCGGTCAGTTGCGCTCTTCCACTGGCCCTTTTCCACAGAATAGCAGGGGACCACGTTGACCCTGATGCCATCAATGTGGAATTCCAAATAGGGGTGTTCTGCATATCTATCGACCGTTTTAGCATGGATTCCTTTCCGAATCGCTGGGAGGACTTTCTCGGTCCACTCCTGTCTCTCCATTGTTGGAGGGAAGGTGGCGAAGATGTCCAGGTCGGCTTCGCCGCTCAACCAAGTGTCCCGGGCATAGGATCCCTGAATCGAGACAGTTCCTCCGAGTCTAGCGTTATCCAGGATGCTCTGAACATTATCTTTCAGTGATTGAGCCAATTGCGACATTCTTGCTCTCTCGTCGTCGCTTGGAACAACTCTCTTTGCAATCTGGTCCAAGATAGGTTGGATCGAAGTCAGCATCAAGGAACTCCAAGCGAGCAGTTGGTATTTGAAACTGGGCGGGTGATAGCTTATCGCGGCTGGGGAGGAATTTCCAGCAAGGTCGAGTATTTCGGTCCGGAACTCGAAAGAATGCTCTGTTTGAGCCGGACCTTGTCCACGGTGAATGAACCGAAACTCTCGTCGTTTAGATGCTGGAGAAAATTGGCCATCTCATCCCTCTTTCTGCGTGATCGGACCCGGGCGATCGTGATGTGGGGACTGAAGGGGCGGTTTTCTTTTCTGAAGCCAAGGGGGGAGAGTAGTTTCTCGACTTGCTCGTAGATTTGCTCGACCTGACTCCAGCCCTCGTTCACCCCGACCCAGATTACGGTCATGTGGTTGAGATTCGGGAAAGCGCCTGCTCCTTTGATCTCCGTTGTGAAAGCTGGGAAAGCCAGTTGGTGAAGGGAGGTCTTGACCTCGCTCAAACGGGACGAGGATACGTTTCCCAGAAATTTCAAGGTGAGATGGATATTCTCCCACTCGACAGGTTTCAAATCTCCCCCTATCGCCTGCAAAGACGACAGGATAGATCCTACACGTGAGAGAATCTGCTGATCATCGAGGTCTATCGAAACGAAACTTCGGACCTGGTCCTCTGACAAATCCTAGTTATCGACGGTGGCTCTCATTTTTAAGAGCTATAACAGGTCCCTCGCCGAAGTGCGCTAGATCTAAATGGACAAAGCGAAACCGAAGACAGTTGTCGTAATCGTCGGAATGCCGGGTGCGGGCAAGAGCCTAGCGTCTAGTGTTGCTGAGGACCGCGGGGTTCCAGTATTCGTTTCCGGCGATATTATCAGAGCTGAAGCTAAGCGAAGAAACTTGTTGCCAACCAGAAAGAATCTCGGCAGGTTAATGCTGAAAATTAGGGAGGAGGAAGGGATGGGTGCAGTTGCCAAGCGGTTGGACCCACTTATTGACAAGAGCGATCGTGAGGTTTTCGTCTATGAGGGCGCTAGGAACATAGAAGAGCTTGAGGAGCTGAACAAGAAATACCGGGTGTTCACTATCGCGATTCACGCTTCTCCAAAGAGCAGGTTCCGACGACTTCTGAAGAGGAGAAGGTCTGACCGTCCCAGGAACTGGACCGATTTCCGGGAGCGTGACGAGCGGGAGTTGAAGGTTGGAGTTGGAAAGCTTATCGCTATTGCTGATCGTGTTGTGGAGAACGAGGATACGAAGAACGATCTGAAGAGGCGGACGAGACGTCTGCTGACAACAATTCTGAACTAACAAGCATCAGAGTCCATGGCGAAGCAGAAGTCCGTCCTACTGAAGATGCTGAGAGGGTTAGGAAAGCGGTCACAAATATTCTTCGAGGTGAAGTTGAAGTTCGGCAAATAGACGAGTGGAGTGGGCAAGTATTGATCAATGGGAAGGATCAGTCCTCGCTCGAGAGGTTTCGGATGATTCTGCAACGCGACCAAATCCGGGCGGCAGCAAGGTCCGTCTTGAGGCGATCTGCGGAGGGGAACCGAATAGTCTTCTTTCTCAACAAGCAGGCCGCCTATGCGGGCCACGTATCTTTCTCCGCGCCGGAGGGAGAATCGCCTATGGGCCCAATACAAGTAATTCTCGAGACGGAAAACCCGGAACAACTAATTGATTGGCTCGCGGGAAAGCCGGAAGAACGAAAGAGAGAGTAGAGAAAGGCAATGCGTTCGACAGTTCTACCTAGAGCGCTTCAGTGATAAGACTGTTAGATCTTTCGGGACGAGAGTCGCTTTGAATATGCTTCTCGCCTCCTTGAGGAGAATGGAGTCATCTCTTGTCACTGCGCTTATGTGGACCAGTGCAAGTTTGCGAACCCGTGCAGCCTTGGCGACCCTCGCTGCTTCCCTTGCCGTCGAATGGAAGTACTCTTTGGCTTTGTCCCGCCTGTCCTCCGTGAATCCTCCGTCGTGCATAAGAAGGTCGGCCTCTCTTGCCAGCGCCTTCACCTCGTCACAGGGACGAGTGTCGATTGCGTAGACGATTTTCAGGCCGGGGCGAGGTTCCTCCATAACCTGGCGAGGCGTCACTGTTTTCCCCTCGACTTTGACCTCCTTTCCGGTCTGAAGCTGTTTCCACAACGGACCTTCAGGGATGCCTAGCCGTTTTGCCTTCTCGGGGTGAAACCGGCCTGGCCGGTCTGTCTCAACAATAGCGTAGGCAAGGCAGGTGATGTCGTGCAAAGCGTTTGTTGTCTTGATGTTGTAGCCATTCTTGGATATTTCTTGCCCGGGCTTGAGCTCGGTGACTCGCACTGGAAAGTTCGCTGCGAAAGCTAGCGTTCGACGCAGGGAGCCTAGATAGCTGGAAATCCCCTCGGGACCATACAGGTCGAGTGGCTTGTCCCTGATTAGGGAGGACATTGTTTGGAGAAGTCCAGGTAATCCGAGAACGTGATCTCCATGCAGGTGCGATATCATGATGGTCATGGGGCGGTTGAAACCGAGTCCCGCGTGCATCATCTGTCGCTGCGTTCCTTCTCCGCAATCGAACAAGAAGAGTTCTCCATCCCGACGTAGAGCTACTGCTGGTAGGCCTCTCTCCTTTGTGGGAAGAGCGCCCCCAGTGCCCAAGAAGATGACATCGATACCGGAAGCCATCTAGTTTTCTCCGAGAACCAGGATCTCTCTTGTAAGGCTCCGGTGGACGTATAACTCGTGGCGATCGAAGACTTTGAACCCGTGGGACTCGGCCAGATCAACGGCTCCTGTTCCCAAGGGGGATGCAAATACGACCTTTCCGCCGGGGGACAGGATCACTTTCGCCTGGGGCAAGAAGCTCGCGAGAATGTCTTTTGTCGTAGACTTGAGGGTTGAAGCCCCTGTCCCGTAAGGTGGGTCCGTGGCTATAGCATCTGCACTGCGCAAAGGAAGGTTCCGCGCGTCACCCCTGAGCAGCCCGTAGGATTTGAGGCCGAAATGAGCAAGGTTCCTTCGAGCTGACCGGACCATTCGTGAAAGCGCATCGACGCCAACCACCTCACAACCCAAAAGACTGGCCTCTATGGCGATACCGCCGACACCGCAGAAGGGGTCGAGAAAGGTCTCTCCATCCCTCACTTCCGACAAATTCACCAGGCACCGGGCTAGTTTTGGGGGCATTGTGCTCGGATGGAAAACAGCCCTTTTTCGCGGGCGTCGCCGGTGGATGCTCCCTTTCGGACGTTGATGCGTGATGAGTCCTAGATGGAAGAGGGACCCGGCTAGGATTCCTCGAAAGGGCTTCTTGGGAGATCGAAGATCGACTTTTGCACCGGTTTTCTCTGCAAGCAGTCCTCCTAGATACGATTCGAGGTGGACTCTTGAGAGGTCTTTGGAGACTCCGCCAAAACGTAGCACTCGCACGCTGAATGTGTCCTCTGAAGAGAGGAATTGTTCAAGATCAGCAGATTCAACTCCTTCTTTGATGCTGGAAATGTTGTCTTCTGTGTGAAGTACTTCTTCTCCCATCTCGTCAACATATCCCCCTCGGCCGGCTATCAATTCTAATTTGGCGTGGTCCGCTTCGACTTCTATGAGCTTGTAGAAGCTTCCCACTATCCGGTAGTCTATCGAGTAGGCTTGGAGTATGGCTTTGAGCTCTGCGAGGGGCAGAGTGGAATGCTCGCCGGATAGTATGAAGAAGAATCTGGCCGAGGTTCTAGCCATGGAGTGAAGCAATGTCGCGAACATATATACGGAACCTCCCGGCCCGCAACTTTCTCCACCGGAGAATTGCCTGTTGCGACGTTCCAAGGGTTTCAGGACAAAGAGCAGAACCCTGATCAGCAGGAAGCCGCGAGACAGAGGAAAGCAACCCCTTGGAAGACTGCTTATCGGCTACAATCCAGGCCAGATGGTCAGAATCATGATCAACCCCGCTGTTCAGAAGGGAATGCCGCACCGCCGGTATCATGGCCGTGTTGGCACCGTTGCTGAGAAACGTGGCCGCAGCTACGTTGTCGAAGTCGCCGGGACGAAAACCCCCCGGATAATCATCGCGAGGCCTGAGCACATAACCCCGGTAGAGGAGTCTAGCTGATATGGCCAGGAAGATTCTCCAAGAGAAAATAGTGACTAATGCAGAGGCTCAGGAGATCTTGGGAAAAGTCAAGGAGGAGGACCTAGGGGAGTTCCAGCGCAGGACCCTTGATTACGCGAGGAAGTTCTCGAAGATTACCCCGGACAAGGCTGACAAACTCGTCGAGGAGTTATCATCGAAACTCCAGTTGGACAGGAACGACGCGATCCAAATCGTGAACTCCCTCCCAAAGACGATTGAAGAGCTTCGAGCGGTATTAACTGTAAAGGGCAGGTTCGTCAGCACGGACCAGCTGAACGGTATTCTGGAAATTATGAAGCGGTATGTCTAGTCGATAGAAACTTCTGACCGATACCCAATTAAGGAGAAAAGGTGCGGTTCAGAATGACCACCAATGGTTCTCCAACACACTGGCAACCGACGTAAGTCGTCTTTCCAATTACAAGTGATATTCTAGGGGAGAAAGGGGAGCTATTCTTGGCAATTCATGGGGACGAGTATTTACAGAAGAGGCATGTTTACGAGGAACACGCGTACGTCCTAGACTTCCTTCCTTACGGAAGGTCGTCTGAGAAGTCGAGACACTTGGCGGTGCCGACAGTTCAGATTATGGGCGAACAGTTCTTCACGTTGCTAGAGGCGGAGCTCAAGATCGGCGCTACCGTGCTGGTTCATGAGAGAATCTACATCGGGCGTGAGCGGAGGGAGAAAGTTGACAGAATTCTTACTAGGATCAGCTATGATCAGCTTACGGCTAACGCTAAGGCGGAGATCGTCCCCTTGATAGCCGAATTGGTTAAAACTCAAGAGAAAAGGTTTGTAGAGTTCTTCAATAATTCGCAGCCTGTCACCCCCCGAATGCACTCGCTTGAGCTATTGCCGGGTATTGGCAAGAAGTCGATGTGGCAAATCGTCAACACGAGAGAGAAAAAACCGTTTGCCAGCTACAAAGATATTCAGGAACGAACAGGGCTCAGCGATGCCCCAAAAATCGTCTCCAAGAGAATCATGGAAGAACTCAGCACTGAATCAAAGTACAGGCTCTTCACAAGGACAGTATGAGCTTGTGGTAACGGCTGTTCTCTATAGACCTCTAAAGAGACTAGGCCAAAACTTCCTAGCCAACAAACACATCGCCTCAAGAGTAGTATCGACGGCCGAGCTGACTAGAACCGACACTGTTCTTGAACCTGGATCCGGATATGGGACCCTAACCCATCTTCTTGAGGGACAGGCGGGTCGAGTGCTCGCGGTCGAGAAAGACCGTCGGCTAGTTTCACACCTTCGGAAAGAATTCGAGAACGGTCCAACTGTTTCGGTTATTGAGGGAGACGTGCTGAAAATCCCTCTGCCCCAGTTCAACAAAGTAGTGGGAACTCCACCCTACGCCCTGTCATCAAAGCTAATCCTTTTTCTGACAAGGAAAAAATTCGAGCTTGCATCGCTCGTGTTTCAGAAGGAGTTTGGAGAAAGGCTTCTCGCTGAGCCGGGAACTGCCGAGTATGGAAGACTGTCAATCACCGCGCAACGTTCTCTCAGAATTCAGCCAATAATGAATATCCCTGCCGCTGCATTTCGACCTCGCCCCAAGGTGGACTCTATCCTCCTACGAATATCACCCAACGATGTCAATACAAGCGTGAATGAGGAGTTGTTTGAGGAACTGGTCCGGGGGCTATTCAATCAGCGCAGGCGAGTAGTGAGAAGCTCCTTCCTCCATTTTCTAGCCAAGAAAATCGGCCGCGAAAAGGCTCGAACAAGTCTGGAAGCTATGACTCTACCTGAGAAAAGAGTCTTTCAGCTAACCATCAGTGATCTCGAGCAGCTCTGTCAACAACTCTCCAAGGCTCTCGAAAGCCGCGGGCAATCTTTTGCCTGAGTAGCTTATTTTCCCACATTCCATTCAACGGCAATAATATATTGTAGGCAGAAGGCTTGTTTTGCGTCTCTCATGCCGATCACTGACGTGATGAAGAAACAGCTTGCACAACGTCACAGGTTGTTCTTCAAAATATGTAGGACGTGCGGCTCGCGGAACTCGCCGAACGCTTACAGATGCCGACGCTGCCGTGGAGATAATCTTCGCTGGAAGAAACGAGAACTCGGAGCAAAATAGACAACCAAACTGAGGTCTATTGCAGCGGGGAAACCCGCTGGAGCAGTAGCCTAGGAAGCTCGGATGGAATTTCAGCGACCATAACGCCGGCCTCTCTCAAACTCTTCATTTTGGCATCGGCTGTTCCCTCGGTCCCCGTTATGATTGCACCGGCGTGGCCCATGCGCTTTCCCGGGGGGGCGGCTCGGCCGGCGATGTATGCGGCGACTCGCTTGGGGTACTTCGTATCGCGAATGTAGTTTGCGGCGTCTTCTTCGGCAGAGCCTCCGATCTCGCCAATCAGGATGACTGCGTCTGTGCCGGGATCGTCTCTGAAGAGTTTGAGAACGTCGACGAAGTTGAGTCCTGTAAATGGGTCACCGCCTATTCCGAGACAGGTGGATTGTCCTATCCCATCATGTGTTAGCGAGGCTGCGATTTCATAGGTCAGGGTGCCGCTTCTCGAGGCGAGGCCGACCTTGCCAGGCTTGAACACGTCGCCGGGCATTATGCCCAGTTTGGATTCCCCTGCGGTAATTACTCCGGGGGTGTTGGGACCAATCAAAGTTGCTCCACGGTTCTTTGCATACTCGATGAGTATCATGGAGTCCCGTGCTGGTATCATTTCAGTTATGATCACAACGGGGCTTAGCCCGGCGTCGATCGCTTCCATCCCGGCCTCTTTCGCGAATGGGGCGGGGACAAAAATTATGGAAGCGTTCGCATCCGTCTTTTCGAGTGCTGAGGCTACAGTGTCGAAGACGGGGACGCCGACTGCGGTCGTTCCTCCCTTTCCAGGAGTTACGCCGGCTACGATCCTGGTTCCGTAGTCTAGCATGAGTCTGGTGTGAAAGCTGCCTTGGTTGCCGGTTATTCCCTGGACTATTGCTCGGGTCTGCTTCCCGATCAGGACTGCCAATCTATGCAGCCACCTTACTTACCGCGAGTCTCGCTGCCTCATCCATCTTGTCCATTGCTGTCAGTCCAGCAGACCGGAGTATCTTCCTCCCTTCCTCCTGGTTAGTGCCCACCATTCGTATGACGAGTGGTTTCTTGAGACCCATGACTTTCTTCACGTCAACGATCCCTTTCGCAACCTCATCGCATCTAGTAATTCCCGCTAGAATATTGACGAACACTGCTCGAACCTTCTCGGCGCCCTGGATAATCTGAAGCGCCGTTGCAACATGTTCAGCGTTCGCTCCTCCTCCAACATCACAGAAGTTGGCCGGTTTCCCGCCGTACTGTTTGACAAGGTCGAGTGTTGCCATAACAAGCCCTGCGCCATTTCCTATGATGCCGATGTCGCCGTCCAGTTCGACGAATGCGAGACCGTTTTCGCGAGCCTTGGCCTCTAGAGCGGTGACCTCGCCGCTGATCTCTTTGGATCTCTCTTGGAATTCGGGATGTCGGAAAAGACTGTTGTCGTCTACTATGACTCGGAGGTCTGCGGCAACGAAGCGACCATCTTGCGTCTCGATGACGGGATTACTCTCCACGAGCTCGGCGTCGTAGATTACGGATAGTCGGTAGAGGTTTGAGAGAAAGTCGGAGAACGTGCCCTGTTGGGCTCCTTGGTATCCGAGCTTCAGGGCGATAAGTCGAGCGTCGTAACTTCTCATTCCGAAGACAGGGTCAAGACGATGTCTGAGCACTTTCTCAGGGCTTTGGCGGGCGACATCTTCAATATCAATACCACCCTGGTCCGAGGCGAGGACGGTCTGGCACCGGTTCGCTCGGTCTAGAACGACACTGGCGAAGAGTTCTTTCTTCGCGGTGGCTTTCTGTTCTACTAGGACCTTCTTTACTTTCTCGCCTTTAATGGTCATCGATAGAATCTCGTTTGCCCTAGCCCATGCCTCGTCAGGCTTGCTAGCGAACTTTATTCCACCAGCCTTTCCCCGTCCAGCAACGAGGACTTGGGCCTTGATAACGGCCTCTCCACCAATCCGCTTGTGAATATCCCTGGCTTCATCAGATGTCGAAGCCACCGCACCCCGGGGTGTGTTTATCCCAAGGTTTTGAGCGATAGACTTCGCCTCGTACTCAAAGAGTTTCATTCGATCCTATCCGAAGATTGCCGGGTCAGAACTCCCATTAGTATTTGGCTGTTACGGGAGTCACCAAATTTGCCAGATTCATCAGTGAAACTTCTCTCCCTTCTCGAACATCTTGATCATCTGCTTGATCCTCATCCTCCTCGACTCTTCGTTCATTGCATTCTCGAGCCTGAACACAACCGAGTAGATGTTGGCGCGGTTCAGCGTCCTGAAGAAGGCCTCGGCCTCCTTCTTCTTATGGAGTGCTTTGATGAAATCCTTAGGCAGTTTCGCACTGCTGGGCGGGCTGTAGGCTCGGCCCCACCTGCCGTCTCTCTTCGCCTCCTCTACCTGCTTAAGGCCGGCTGACTTCATTCTTCCTTGTCTTATCAGCATCTCGGCCCGTTTGGTGTTGATCTTTGACCAGATGCTCTTTGGTCTCCTTGGCACGAATTTGCCCAGCCATGACCTTTCGTCGTAGGGCCTGGCTTGGCCGGTGATCCACCCGTAGCACAACGCCACGTCCAGCGCGTCAGAAGTGTTTATCGAAGAAACATCAGAAGCCTTCTTGAAAAAGCGAATCCATATCCCCTTTGACTTGGAAAAGTTCTCTGCTAGCCACTTATCCCATTGACCTGCTGACTGGAATTTGACTATCTCGTCCATGGCACCGAAAGGATAGGGGCGTTGTTAAGTTACCGGGGTCGCTCCGAGCAAATTTAACTCCGCGCATCTGCAGACCGCTCAACAAGTTCTGTAAAGGGCTTCGTCGGATTAGGACCCCTGTAGGCTTTCGGCGGTCGCTCCGTGGGGGTTTAATAGAGACTCGGCCCTAGATCAATCTGAGACGCGACTTAGATTCAATTTCTACTCTGACGGGGAAGGCTTGAAGGCAAACGACAAAATTCGAGTGTCCCTTTTGTGATTCTGCGTTCTTGAAGTTCATTACTTCAGAAAGCGAACTTAGACAACATGTGTTGGTGGCGCATGGTCGAATATTGGACTTTAGCGCACCAGCTTCGAAAGTACCGGCATCAAACGCGAAGGATTACGTTAGATTGAATCTCGAGAAGGAAGCCGAAAGTCGACCTGCCACTTGAGGTGGTATTGAAAGAATATCGCACAGGTATGCCGCCGGGAGTCAGTCGGGTCCCTCTTTCGTTGATAACATGGGGTCATTATACTAATCCGCATGAGCCGAATCCGCAAGTCCCACATGAAAGAAATCGTCGACGGCGAAAATTGCGCATTTTAGGGCTAATCACATAGCGGGAACAATGGAACCCATTCCCGACCGTTGCGATCCAATGAATCGATAAGGCTTGAGGATCAGATCCTCTCCTTGGAATGGTGAACGATGGATTCATGCCCATCGGGAGTTAGGGGGGAGCCCGCACCATCGGCCATTCCTGATCGACCCATGAGCTTCTCCAAGAGCACGCCTGTTCGGGCGTAGGCTAGCAGTATCGAATATCCAACTCCCACATAGAATAGAACGTCGATGACAAAAGAAAGCCAATCGACTTGAGCAATTCTAATCCCGTAAAGTCGGCAGGCAGTTTCGCCAATGGTTGGGCAGATTGCAAACAAGGGGCGAAACACGAGTTCTCTCCAGGGAATAGGAAAGCCGCCAGACCCTGACGAAACCAGTAGGAAACCAATCGCCCAGGTCACCAGACAGCTTAGGAGGGGGACGATGACGCCGACCAGGGCCCAGAATCTAAAGCGGCTGAAGGTTAAAGGATCCTTCACAGCTAGGATAAACCCCCCGGATAATTAGACCCAGCGTTTAGATCAGAATGTTCCTTTCGCAGAACACCTTTGACAATCTATGAACGAGATAGGCTGCCCCTCGGCTTTCTCACGGCGGATTATCGGAGGGAGTCGGTGTTATCATATATTCCACAACTATCTAAGACCCCATGAGGGGTTACAGAGCAAGACCCGGCCGACGCTCGCGGTATCCACATCGAGGGCGATAACAAATGGATAACCATGATTCAGAACGCCAGCCTCAGCAACCGGAAGTTGACAGCAGGGGAGAGCAACCGATGAGTTGCCAGAACCGCTTAACGTAATGCATTTATGAAGCAGGGGTTCCCTTAGCTTAGAAGTCGGTTTAAATCGACTGAGATAGGTCAACGCTTGTTCGGGCGCGGGATTCCCAAGGATCGAGAAACTCAGGCAGACGGTACCCTACTACTCCAACATCGGGACGGGTTGAGGCTTCAATGGTAAAGACGATCCTGGACAATTTCTGTGTCAAAAGCGGAATCTTCTGTTCCCGGTGCGAGGAGAAGCTGAAGAAGGGTCAGATAACTGACCTGGACGTCAGAGTCATCCGTTCTATCACTGAGCTTGAGAAGGAGAACCCGACTCTCCAAGAAGTTACGTTTCACAAGGCTGTGGAGGCGGGCGATATCATGGCGCTCATGGTCGATAGGAGAGGGATGGATACCTTCCTGGCGAGCGGTGCGAAGCTGGCGAAGAGTCTTGGTGACCGTGTTGGTAGGCGTGTAAGGATTCTCAGCCAAAGCGGGGACGATAGAGATTTTCTTGAGGGTCTCTTCACACCCTATTCGATTCTTACTATCAATACTATCTGGCTTCCGGATGGGAGCCGGGAGACGAAGGTCATTCTTAACGGTCGGAGACCGAGGCGGAATCCTGTTGATTTTGAAGTTGTTAAGAAGCTCGCGCGGGAACTGAAGAGTCTGACGCTTAGGATAGAGTTCGAAGACTGATCTTCCCTTTGGGAAGCCCCTCTGATCGCTACGATGTTGTTACGGTCGGAGCAGGAGTTGCTGGTTGCGAGGCAGCTCTAGAGGCGGCTAAGAGGAATTCACGGGTTCTATTGCTGGAAGAGCATCCACAGGTTGGCGCACCGAGCCATTGTTCGGGTGTTGTGAGTCTCAAAGGGCTAGAACTCCTCGGGTTGGAAGCTCACTCAAGTTTCAGCCAGAAACTGATTCATGGTGCAAGGTTCTACCCGCCTCATGGTGAGCCGATAGAAGTGAGGAAAAAAGATCCAGTCGCGCTTATCCTGAACAGGATGAAACTGGATCAATTTCTGGCGAAGCAGGCTGTGGCGGCTGGGGCGGAGCTTCGCGCTAGGACTCGCGCATCAAAGTTCGAACGAACCTCTGATGGAGATATTCTAACTCTCACAGACGGGTCGAAGGTTGGAGCGAAAGTGATCATCGACGCGAGCGGGGCAGGAAGTAGGCTACCGGAGCAGGCTGGGCTTCAGACGCCTGATTGGGCGCAGTTACTGCCAGGCTTGCAGTACGAGCTGGTGGACATGAAGGAGCAGGGTGATCTGGTTGAGCTTTTCTTCGGGTCCAAGCGAGCCCCAGGATTCTTCGCATGGAGCATCCCAACCGGGAAAAATAGTGCGAGAGTAGGTCTCGCCTCGAAAAAAGGGAACGTAAAGAAATTCCTAGATGACCTCGTGAAGGAACAATGGCCAAAGGCGACAGTCGATGCGACAAAATCAGGATCAGTCCTTGTGGCTGGGCCAATACCTAGATGCTGGTCCCTTGGCTTCATCGTAGTTGGAGACGCTGCGGGACAGGTGAAACAGACGACAGGTGGGGGCATTGTTATCGGAGGCTACTGCGGAAAACTAGCTGGGATCGCGGCAGCGTCGGCCGCTGCCCACATTGGAGTCGAGTCTGAAGGGTTTCTAAGAGACTATGACACGCAATGGAGAGAGAAATTCGGTTCTGACCTGCGAAAGATGGGTCTAGCACGGAAATTGTTCGCCGGCCTCTCCGATCAGACTCTTGATCGATTATTCTCGGTTTTGCGGGACAATGTTTCAGAGATCGAGGCGGAAGGGGACATGGATTTTCAGGGGAAGATCATCACTCGTATGCTGAAGAAGAGAAAGGTCGCGACACTACTCCCACGCGTCGCAGCAGACGCTGTCAAAGCAATATTCTCCTGATCCTAGGAACAAACTAGGAGTGCAGAAAAAACACGGAATCATAGCAGGTCGCTACGATCAGGGACATCCTTGGCCCTGTCGTCTTCACTTCAAGAACCAGCTTGCCTTTCGATTAGGAGTTAGTTCGATAATCGCAGTTGTCTCGTCGTTCTGCCAGTGTTTGACCTTCCTCATGTACTCCCTCAGAGGTCGAGCCTTGCTACCTTCCATGATCTTAGAGCTGCACTCGATCATCACACCGTGCTCTAGGCGTCCGTCGTCCACGACGATCGTAGCCTTGTTGTTCTTCGCGAGATTTCTGACCTTCTTAGCTCTTCTAGCCGTTGGGATGTAGAACTTCCCGCGCCGGTAAACATAGCTTACAGGCACGATGTGAGGCCATCCATTCGAGCTAATCGTCGACAGCCTACAGATATCTTTGGAGAGAATGAGGGCCAGTTCACGGTCGGTCAGAACGGGTCGCATAGAGACCAGGTTGCGCTGAGCAAGATATTGTTATTGCCATAGCGTGGTGCAACTCTTGCCAATCCTTTCTGGTAGCTCTAGAACGTTCTTAAATTGTAGATAGAATCCATCTCTCTCAGCTAAGAGTTTCTCGTTTGTTTTGCGCGCCCGTCAAGCATCGCTCTGGAGAGTTCCCCGTCTTGCAATGCTCGTTGTAATCCACGCTCCACTGATGAGTAGCAGTATGGTTCCTGCTAATGCCATGAGGAATGCGTAACCACCGTATACTGGCCCGCTGAAGATAGAGATCGAGTTTACCGCGTATAGGAGCCCGGCCCATTTTGGCAGGCTGCGGCTACGCCATATTGCAATACCAAGGAAGATTGAACCGATAGCATAGAGCCACGCGGAGGTTGCGCCGAACAGAAACGCGACGGGGTTAGAGATGCTGGTGGCGTCTGAGATTACTCTGACCGTGTTCGTGTCGCCAGCCAGGTAGAGCCGACCGGCAACAGGGGCCGCGAAGGCGAAGATTCCAGCAAAGGGCAATTGCAAACCCACTCCAGCAAGAGTCAGCAATAACCCATAGACTGGCAATCGACTGGCGGACCCTCTCCCTAGAACAGTATACAGGGCCCAGGCTCCAATCAGCAAGAACACCAAGGCAACAATCCCGATTAGATTTCCTAGGGCGATGCTCTCGGCTGATCTGGCGAATGCCTGAGGGTCAGTCGATGGATTGATGAAAACACCTGTAGGAAGGATCGAGATCACCCCAAGGAGACCCGCGATGGGAAGAGCTGAAATTGCTAGACGAATGCGGTTAGGGTCCTGCTCACTCATATTCCGATGAGCAATTTAACGTGGTAATCAGCTTTGGGGACAACTGGCGGACTTGAAGGAGGAATTGCCGGGGAGGTTCGATTAGGACTGTCCAAAGGATCATCAATCCTTTTGGAAGACTGCTGCGTGTTCTTCGTCCATCTTAAGAAGAGTCAGAACCTCCTTCAGAGACGTTAGTTATGAAAATCCTTGTTGTGGGATGTGGCAAAGTAGGCTCAGAAATTGCCCGAGACCTAGCCGCGTCACACGAAGTTGACTCCGTAGTCGCGATGGATGCTAGTCCTCAGAACTTGAAGCTCCTGAGGAAGAGGGTTCCTAGGAAGATCCAGACGGTTAGGCTGAACATATCGCAAAAGAATCGCCTTCATGGGCTCCTTCGGAAGGTCGACCTTGTGTGCGGTGCTTTGCCGGGCCGTCTTGGTTTTGACCTGATTAGTGAGACGGTTAAGGCTGGCAGAGATATTGTGGATATTTCCTATACTCCGCGGGACGCCTTTCTTCTTCAACGTAAGGCGAAGGAAGTTGGTTGTCGTGTCGTGCCTCAGTGTGGAGTAGCGCCTGGGTTCACGAACATGTGTGTTGGTGATGCGTCGAGAAGAATGGAGAAGATGACCTCAGTGGAGATCTTTGTGGGTGGTCTTCCTGAGAAGCCTGAACCTCCTTTGAACTATCGGATTGTGTTTTCCCTTGAGGATGTTGTGAACGAGTACTCTCGACCTGTACAGGTTATCGAAGAGGGTAAGCGGAAGAAGGTTGACGCGTTGTCCGGACGTGGTCATGTTGGCTTTCCCGGGGTTGGCAAATTGGAATATTTTCTTACTGACGGCCTCGGCTCTCTCCCAAGAAGTTTTCCCAGAACCAGAGAGATGCACGAATTCACGCTCAGATATCCAGGACATGCCGACATGATGAGCACGCTCCGGGTCTTGGGCTTCTTCGAACGAAATTCGGTTAATGTTGATGGCGGGGAGGCGGAGCCTCGGCGGCTGACAATAGAGCTGCTTCGCAGGGCAATGTCACGCGGGTCTCCCGAGGACTTTCTGGCTTTACGGGTTGACGTGAAGGGCTTGTCCCGTGGGAAGAAAACTCATCTCAGATATCAGCTTCTAGACCACTACAACCGACGATCAGGAGTCTCAGCAATGGCCCGGACAACAGCCTACCCATGCACATCAGTCGCTCTACTGATGGGACGGGGAAAGATCAAAGAAACCGGAATTATTACTCCCGAAAGGATAGCTCAAGACGATAGACTTTTCCAATCTGTACTAGAGCGACTTGCCGAACGCTGCGTAAAAATGAAAATGGCGGAGCTGAACTTGTGATTGTTGTTCTGGGTTACTGTTTCGCTCCACAGAATGGACACTGAGTTGCATTTTCGTCCATCAGCTTGCTGCAAGAGTTGCACCTAACCTTCACGACCTCGCGGGTGATAACCTGGGGAGATACGGTCGTGCCGGCGATTGTTGTTCCGGGGATGGCGGTAAGAGGCGTCTGATACCTCACCAAGTTCTCCCGGATTATTCCGTAGGCCTTCTCGGCATCAGTGTTCGGTAGCTCGGTCAAGGCGAGCGGGTCGCCCCCGAATCTAAGCATGCACTTTATGGTCGAGCGGAGTATTCCCTTGTCGAGAACCACGTTAGCGATGTCGGTATACGAGAAGTCCGTGTAGTCTTTCTTTAGACCTAGCTCACGCGGGTGGCGAAGGATGATCCGCTCGTTCGTCAAGAGGACAGAGTCCACGTTGATCTTGGGATGGTATATCTTCTGCCTGATGTAGAGCTCAACCTGTTCGTTCGGTCCGAGAAGCTGCATAACATCCGTAGGGGTCTGGCTCACAAAATTAACCTCGATAGAGTCTCGATGGTGATTGCTGGAAAAGCTTTGCCATCAGGATGCCCCCCGAAGATCTGGGCAATGTTTGCGGGATTCCTTCCAAGGCTTTCCGCTGTCTGAAGGGTTGCGGGACAGGGAAATTCGGCGTTATGGGCTGGCTGATTGTGCAGCGGCGACTGTTCTGAGGCGGTATTGCGCAAAGAACTCTCCTTCGCCGACCCGCTCCAATCTTCCCTGCTGAACCAGCTTCTCGCAGAGGCCCCTCACCTGGTTGATGTCAACGATGCCACCTCTCTTTTCCAGCTCGTTGTTGACACTTACCACATCTTTGGCGGACCCGTCGGCGAGAATCTCGATGATCATAGGCACTTGGCTCTCTTGCGGGTCGGTTTCCTGGGGCACAACCACTTGCGCAGGCGTCGAGGGCGGGGTCTCTGCACGTGGCGAGACGGGTCCCTCAGGCTGAATCACAGCAACGGGAAGGGTTTTCATCGCGACACCGAAAGACGCGTCCAGGTGAATGTCTCCGTGGTGTGGAATGTCAAGAGTAGCGTACAGATACCATTCTGTTGAAGAGTATTTTCCTGTGTAGGAGCAGGGTGTCTGTGGGGAGAGGGGTATCCGGAACGGGACTTCGCGTGCTGCCAGCAAATTGTCGCGTGGCCATTCGAACTTCTCTCCTATCTGCATGTTTTCAACACTGCTTCCGCTGGTTGTGCCTACGACTTTGCCCTGTCCAGCTGCTTGTTCGAGCAGGAAGAGTTGCAGACGCACAGCGCGGAGGTTACTCTCTTCTAGCAGGGTGAGCTTTCCTTCTACTGTTTCTCCGGGCTGGTAGACGTTCGAGGATAATTCTAGTCGAATCTTTGGGCTGACCTCCGGATTCTCAAAAGCCACAGTCACAGCCGGCCGGGGAAAGGGATTCACGATTACGGGGTAAACATCCTGTTTGAGATCACCGGACCATGGAACGTCGGCTTTTGCAGAGAGCATCCAGGTTACTTTAGCGGCTTTTCCAAGGTAAGAGGGAAGTGCGTCTGGGGGGATGTCGAAGGCAAAGGGAAAGTTGGTTGTGCCTGCTGGCAGCGTGGTTTGTCCAGAGAGTTTGATACCGGTACTAACCATCGGGTTGGTTGCCTTGTAGGTTGTGCTATACTTTCCATGCTTCGTGGTGAAGTGGACGTTCTCGGTTCCCTGGAAGGAGATCTCCAGGGACCTTATTTTGGTTGGATGTTTGAGGTTGAGTTGCACAAGGCCCTCTAGCCGCTGACCGGGGAGATAGAACGGCTTGTCCACCTGAACAATTACTCGAGGACTCTGGCCAGAAGAAACTCCCTGATCTGCAGGAACTGGAGTGGTTGATTGCAAGCTAGGTTCCGTGCCAGTATCTGATGACCACTGTTATATCGTTACCGAATTGTTGAGCGGACGCCGCTTCCTGTCAGCTGCGACTAGATGTGCAGAAAGTTCGTGACAAGTATTTCCTTAGTTAAGCCTGCGGCTCGAGACCTTTTCCGAAGAACACCTTCACGTTTCGCCTTGTGAGGCCATAGATAGTTACCGAGCTGGTTATGATGGGGATGATGGCTATCACGGAAATAATACTGAGTACTGCCAACGCTATTACGTTAGCAGGACTGGTAGTCGCTGTTAGTCCCGGGCCAGCAATCGTTGTTATTCCGATTACCCCCATGCTGGAGACAAGGCTCACCACCGCAATAATCATGCCCATGGTCCATGACCATCCTTTCCCTTCGAGGAATGCAAAACCGTACACAATCTCCAGGATTCCAAACAGGAACACGATAGTTCCCAGGAAGAGTAAGATGGTAGCGGCGAGGCTCGAGTAGTCCGCTACGACAAGCACGCCGAGCACTACTCCGGCGAGCCCTGTAATGACGGATAATATGCCTAACGTGACGGCGAGAACAGCCAATAGCGTGAGGCTTGTCGGTCTAGGAGATCCAACCTTCATATCTTCCCGATCGTGAAAAAGATCACTTAAGGCAAACTGAGGCTCGTCGAGAGGGTCAGGTTCTGGGGTTTGACGGCTTATGGTGTGAGGCTCTTTTTCTCCTTGGTTATACTCCAGTAGAGCAGGATTGAGATGCCAACCGCTGCCACGACACCTCCCTTTGCCCAAGCGTCATTGTAGACAACTCCTAGAATCGCGAGCACAGCCGCAAGAAATACCATGGCAAGAAGGTAAATTGTCCCAATCTCTGTTCGTCCCATACGAATAGGAATTGACATTATTCGTCCGCCTTTGATTGATCCTATACGACCGTACGTGTCTATAAAAAAGTCTAGTAAGAGGAACATCACGCTTTCGCGATTTTGCCATTCTTCGGGACTGTAGTAGATGGTCACCAATGTCGCGATAGGGGTCTTTACTTCTTGGGTCCCTTGAGCCACCCTCCGATACCGAGTTCTAGCGCGTTCGAGGGCACGGTGCCAAGGGTAACCTCTCCATTGTCTGCCATCTTCAGACGTCTCCATCTCGAATCATGAGCTTTACCCCGGATCGCTCTCACTCTGAGATAGTGTTCTACCCTCCCGCCCTCTTCCTTGCTTTTGAGGTCGAATATTCCATCGCATAATGATTCAACATGTTTGTAGAATGCGTCTGATGCCACCCCGGCGGCGAAAGAGTGAAGCATGGCGATGTCAAGGGCCACTGCCCACGGAACGACTCTTGTCCGCCAATAATCAACAAGCTCCTTCTCTCCGTTGTACTCAAGCAAGAGTGAGGTATTGTCATCGATGTGAAGCCGCTTCTTCGATCCTTCGGGAACCTCTCCCTTGATGTCGTGCACGTTTCCAAGACTCCAATCGGATACTTTGACGGAGCCAGCCCAGAACGACCCACCAGGCCCAGTTTCTTCTGTTCTTTCCGGATCGTGGAAGGCACCAGTTGCTGCGGCATACGTGTCCATTATTCGAAACGTTTTGTCTTGCTCTAGGGGCTGGAGTTTCAGCCCAAGCCTTGTCATGTCTTCTCTAATCTTATCGGGGTTGTGTTGGAAAGTGTGGTAGTCGACCTTCAATCCCGACCGCAGTGCATTTGCGGCAATGGTTATCGATGTCTCATACCAGAGGGAATCCGTATCAAACTCGACAACGTAGTGGGCACCATATGAAAGACCGCTTGGGACAATTTCTCTCAGCATAGAAAGGAGCAACGGATTTGGCAAGAGTCTTTTCCTCGATTGTTGCGCAGAATCAGCCACTTAAGCTGTAGTTTGGGACTCTATTTCTGGTGCTGGTCGGCGAATTCGAGTCTATTGCTCCATCTCAGGGCGCGGTTGCTTGGCCTCGCCCTTCTTCCTCTGCAGCGCGACTTTTTTCCAGCATTCCTCGTGAAAGAATATAGAGGCGGTCTCCGGGACGAAGCTGGGAACGGAGAAGAGGACCTTGCCCTTTGCAAGGCGATAAGCGTCCTCTCCATCTTCAAAATCCTCTCCGCAAAAATCACACGGAGGAGTATTCGGCTTCCTCAATATACGAATATCAGGCGATCGAGACGCCTTCAAACCCTGCTGACCCCGGCTAGGAGGACACAAGGTTGCTCGGCTATATAGGGTCCTTTACCGTTAGGACAAATGCCCCGTACCTGACGACAGCTATCTCTTTCCATTTTCACGGCATGACAATCGGGAAACAGAGATGGGAAGATTTCGGTAAGATTTGGACTTCGACCCTATTTTTTCGATGATTAGATAATAACTTATCAAAAGCTGCTGAAATAATAGGCGATATCGAGTGGGTTTGATCCAGAGTCTTTCCCGATTAACTGGAACCGTCCCGGGCACTGCCCCTTGATTGGATTTCCGTCAAAGACATGAAATGATGCTTTAGAAGATCTCAGACAAACGTTTGACTGGATCATCAAAGGATTTTGAAATACTCTAATGAAAGCGATGGTATGCACCAGATACGGGCCTCCGGATGTTCTTCAGCTCAGAGAGCTAGAGAAACCTACTCCCAAGGACAATGAAGTGCTGGTAAGAGTCCATGCGGCCACAGTGACAAAAGGGGATTGTGAACTCCGAAGTCTGAATCTTCCCCTAACGTGGCAACTCTTCGTGCGGGTAGGTTTTGGTTTCAGGGCGCCAAGAAAAAAGATACTGGGGCAAGAGCTGGCCGGGGAAATTGAATCAGTCGGCAGAGATGTAAAACTGTTCAAGAAGGGTGACCAGGTTTTTGCATTTACCGGTCTTCATCTTGGCGCTTATGCTGAGTACAACTGTCTGCCGGAAAAAGGGCTGATCGCAATGAAACCGGTCAACATGTCCTTTGAGGAGGCCGCCGCCGTTCCTGTTGGGGGACTTCACGCATTGAACTGTCTTAGAAAAGGGAACGTTCAGAGCGTGCAGAAGGTTTTGATTATTGGTGCGGGCGGAACCGTGGGCACTCTTGCGGTGCAGCTTGCTAAATCATTCGGGGCGGAAGTAACATGTGTGGACAGCACGGGGAAGTTAGAGATGCTGGGTTCGATTGGCGCAGACCACGTCATTGATTATACCAAAGTCGATTTTACCAAAAGCGGAGAGAGGTATGATGTTATTTTTGATGTGGTGGGTAAGAGTTCGTTCTCAGGTTGCATTAGATCCCTGAAGGAGAAGGGATTCTATCTCCTGGGCAACCCTGGGCTGTCCCAGCAGGTTCGAGGGCTATGGACTTCAATGATGACGAGCAAGAAAGTAGTAGGCGGGACCGTCTCGTACAAGACCGAAGATCTGATTTTCCTCAGGGAGCTTATTGAGGCGGGCAAGATTAGATCGGTAATAGATAGACGCTATCCGCTGGAGCAAATTGCCGAGGCTCACCGGTACGTTGACACGGGGCAGAAGACAGGAAATGTGGTCATCACCGTGGAGCATGATGCTCGAGTACGTGATTGAGTTATGGAAGATGTGAAAATTATCCTTTCAGCGTCGTGGGTTGCTCTGATGTTGACTTATCTTTTAGGGGATGTTCTGCGAATCTACAGCGGCGACTTCAAGGCAGGAGAAATAGGAGGTATGAAAATAAGTCAGGATCAGTGGCTGGGAGTTGCAGTGTTAATGGTGATTCCGGTTGTCATGAGTTTCCTCTCGCTGACTTTGAACTATCCTGTGAGTCGCTGGGCGAACCTCATCGTAGCCTTAGTCTTCTTTGGCTTCAATCTCATTGGATTGCCCGGATACCCTTCAGCTTACGACAAATTCCTGATAATTGTAGGACTTGGGTTTAACGTTCTGACTGTATGGTATGCTTGGCAGTGGACAGTTTAGAGAACGTAATACGAGCACGTACCCCTCCAGATTCAGGCACCGAGTGAGAAATGGTTGCAAGAAATAATCGATGCCCACGCGCACTTGTCTGAACGCAGCGACGATGCCCTCAATCGCTTTGCGCGGAAGAACGGGCTGAGATACACCCTAGACGAGCTGCTGGGCACGATGCGAAGGTACAAGATCGTGCGCGGGTTGCTCCTCAGCCCGCCCCTCCAGGGAGGCGCACCTCTTCCAAACGACAAAGTCATCAAGCTGTGCATCAGGAGCGGCGGGATGCTTGCGCCAGTGATCACGGTAGAGCCGTCTGCTAAAGAGGTGAAGGCTGCGGTCAAACTCGCCGAGGAAAACAGGAGGGTGGTGAAAGCATTCAAGGTGAGGCTGGGTTACGTGAAGGCTTCAGCGACAAGCCCTGTCTTCGACAGGCTTTACGATTATGCCGAGTCGGAGAGGCTTCCGGTGCTCTTCCACACTGGGGACACGGCATTCAGCACCGGGGACCTCGCCCGCTCTCACCCGCTGAATCTAGACGGATTGGCGAACAAGAGGGAGGAACTGACCATAATCCTCTGCCACTTTGGCAATCCATGGTTTGAGGATGTGGCCGAGCTCATCTACAAGCATCCGAATGTCTACGCGGACATCTCCGGACTCATTACGGGCGGTGCTTATGCGGAGAAGTACGCGGGGTGGCTTGCCAAGAAGATCAGCGAAGCCGTCTACTTTGCGGCCAGCGCGGACAAGGTGATCTTCGGAACCGACTACCCAGTCACGAAACACTCGGAAACGTTGGCTCTTGTCAGGAAGTTGGAAGTGGATGAGCGTGACAAAGAGAAGATACTTTGGCGCAACGCGAACCGGGTTTTCGGCCTATGACGGCCCAGGAGAATCTCGCCATTATAGATGTCCTCAAGGGAAAGAGGGCGGGCCTCGAATGGATACTTGAGGAGAGCTTTGAAGGATGGTACCTGATGCACTCGAAGAAGACCCTTCGAGATATCAAGCTGGTCAGAGCGGCAATGTCATCAGGCAAAGCGGTCGGACTGGTCATGCTGAAAACGCTAGTAGAAAGCGTTGGCTACGTGTACTACATCGCAGTTGCAAAGGCGAGCAGAAAGAGGGGGATCGGCAAACTTCTCCTGGAAGACGCCCTGCGGTACTTCAAAGCCTCCAGTGTAGAAGAAGTGTTTGCTAGCGTTGAGGAGGACAATGAGCCTTCTGAGGCATTGTTCGCGTCAGAAGGGTTCACACGGACGAGCTTCGGCGAAGTCTCCAAGGAACACGGGAGTCTTCACACGCTCAACATGTACAGGGAAATGTTGGTCGTTCCAGGCGAAGTCCTGTTACGCAGGGCGATCACCTAACAATTATCACCGCCAATTATCCGTTTTTCTCCGTGACGAAACATTTGATTACCGCTCTCCGCAAAAGCTCTCGAGTTCAGTTTCGATGACAGGAAAGAGTCGAATGGTCGAATTTGAAGCAGAAGGCAGACAGGGAAGAGGCTTCCTAGTGACCCCCGAAAAGCAACGCGGGGCGGTCCTCGTCCTGCATGCCTGGTGGGGACTCAATGACTTCTTCAAAAGTTTCTCCAACAGGCTATCGTCCCAGGGATTTGTCGTATTGGCACCGGACCTCCACGATGGTGGTCTGGCGAAGACTGTGGCGGAAGCGAAGGAGCTCAAGTCGAAGATAGCCGACGAGAGAATCAAGAAGATCGTCTTAGGGGCCGCAGAATACCTAAGATCGATCCCACCCGTATCGGGCCGAAAGATTGGTGTTGTGGGTTTTTCGATGGGCGCAGCATGGTCTCTGTTACTG
>VBBT01000039.1 GCA_005881695.1 Candidatus Bathyarchaeota archaeon
GTTTGCCTGTGAACTTGTAGGTCTCGCTTATGGTTGAACTGTTGTCCTGATTCACTTCGTCAATTGAAGATGGTGGTACACGTCGAGAAGATCGTCTGTCTCTATGTTATATGACGCCGAGGCCTTAACCTTCTCGGTCTTCGCGTTCAAGGCAACAGAGTAGCGCACAATTCGAAAGACGGGAACATCGTTGATCCAATCGCCAACATGGACACATCTGGATGGAGGGATTCCTATCCATGCGCAATATTTTCGCAACCCGAGTCTCTTGTCTGGTAACGGTTCTATTTCGCCGGTAACGATTCCATCCTTGATGCCGACCTTGGATCCGACATATCCCTCGAACCCGAACCTTTCAATCAAGTACGCGCATAGGAAATCTGGGTTATCCGTTAATAGAACAACTCGAATTCTATGACCTTGCAGTTTCTCTACTGTTTCTCTGACGTTCTTGATAACATCGACCTTCGAAACCTCATGAAGAATATCAGCGAGCTTCATTCCTTGAAGAAGCTTGTATTCAGACAACAGGCATTCCCTCAGAGTGATTCTTCGATGGTGATACATTTCGTCGAGAGAGTCCCATTTCTCTCCGATTCCTAGAGACCGAGCCGCTTGGGTGAGAGCTGCTTTGCGGAAGATTGTTCCATCGACATCGAAGGATACCATTGAGAAGGAGGAGAGTGGCACGGACTTTCACAGCGCTTCTTTGAGTATAGATTTTGCCACTATGACGTTTGACTTCTATGGGTCAAGTGTATTCAATGGTCTTGAACTCTTTCCGCAGTCTCGTCGCGGCTCTGCGTACGTTGCTCGGTTCTTCGCCCTTGTAGACTCTTATGATCAGTTCTGCAACTCTTTCCATGTCTCGCGTTTTCATTCCCCGTCGAGTAGACTCGTTCGTCCCGAGCCGAATACCATGATCCACTATCATGTTCGCTTCCTCCAGATTCTCCGAAAACCTGTTTACGTTCTCTTCGCCATTTATGTCAAGGAAGACCTGGTGCGAGTCAGTGAATCCATAGTCTGCGCATTTGACAGGTAGACCTCCTTCGTGAAGCGCCTTGGCCAAGGCTTTCGCGTTCGCAATTACTTGAGGCGCATATTTCGTTCCTCTCCTGCGAACCTCGTCCAACGCCCATGTTAGAGCTGCGATCCTGTTCCAGTGGGCGTTATCGACTAACCCCGGGAACTGTTGGTCCTTCACCCGCGTCTTCAGTCGGTCGGTTCCGAGGATTATTCCTCCTTGAGGCCCGAAGAAACTCTTGTGAGTGGAGCCAAGCATCAGATCCGCGCCCTCGTTTAGCGGATGCTGGAACTCGCCGCCGCCTATCAGGCCCAAGACATGGGATGCGTCGAAGGCGACTTGAGACTCGGCTGCTCGGCAAGCCTCGGACAATTCCTTGACCGGGTGAGGGAAGAGGAAATAGGACTGGCCAAAGACTACGAGAGAGGGCTTCTCGTCCTCGATAAGCGTCTCGGCCTTTTCCACGTCAATGTTCATCCGTTCGGAATCATATGGGAAAAAGAGATTCTTCACATTGACGAACGGGGGATAGCCTCGGGTCCCAAGTCCGTCATACCCACCGTTCGAAGGATTGACGGTGAGGATCGAGCCTCCAGGTTTGGTAAGGGTTGACACCATTATCATGTCGGCAATGTGCCCGGAGAGTGGTCGGAGGCTTGCCCAGTCAGATCCGAAAATCTCGCACGCTAGCTTCTCTCCTAGGCTCTCTAGCTCGTCGATGAAACGTGTACCCTTGTAGAACCCGTCCCAGGCAGTATAGCGATGGCCCATATCGCCGGTAAGAAGTTGGCGAACAGCGTGGCTGGTTACGTTCTCAGATGGTATGAGGTTGACGCATTCTTCTGCCCGCCAGCGTTGATGCTTGTCAACGATCTTTCGGATCTGAGACGCGTAGGACGTTGAAAGTCTACCCTAGTTGGGAACTAGACTCTTCGACCGCGTCGACCGCCCGGCCTTCGAGTCCCATCGTGGGGGACCGGGGTTACGTCTTCTATTCTTCCAATCCTAAACCCGTGACGGGCGAGCATTCTGATGGCAGCTTGCGCTCCGGGACCAGGGGTCCTAGCACCATGGCCTCCAGGCGCTCTTACTCGGATGTGAAGAGAGGTAATTCCCTTGTCCTTTGCTGTCTTGGCAGCGGCGGCCGCAGCTTGCATCGCGGCGTACGGTGTTCCTTGGAGCCTGTCGGCTTTCACATGTTGTCCTCCGGCGCTGCGGGATATTGTCTCCGCGCCTGTGAGGTCTGTTATGTGGACCATGGTGTTGTTGAAGGATGAGTAGATGTGGGCGATTCCCCATCTGTCCGCCGGTGCCTTAGCCTTCTCCGCCATGCAGAATTACCTGATAGATTGGGGCATCAGCCTTACGCGAATTTAAACTCTCCCCGGCCAACGTTCAGGGCACTAGGGCAGTAGGGCAGTAGCACAATTACTCGAATTCAAGTCTTAGACCACACCGGGGACAGATTAAAGGCAGAATTTCGCGCGTTTCAACGTCCATCATTCCTGTAGGAACCATTGACTGAGTATCGCATCTTGGGCAGTGAAACTCCACGAGCTTAGCCAAAGACATCAAAGGTGGCAATAGGCAAGGAAGAGATAAGGCTCTGAGAGAGGCGAAAGTCAAAAACTATTCGTCGGTTCCAAGCGCCATTTGAGGACTTGATGCAAATATTGCGCAAGACACTTTACAAAATCCCAGCAGAGATCACCCCAAGTTGAGACTTGACTTCTGGCTCCTAGACCTCAACCACGAGGCTCACGAGGGCAAGTCCGCGATCTGGCTATGGGGAGTAACACATGACAACAAGCGGGTCCTAGTCATAGACCCTAACTTCCAATCCTACTTCTATCTCCTTCCCAAGAAAGGCCAGGACATCGATCAACTCAAAGATAGAATTGAAACAGAGAAACCTCATCCGTCCGTGGAAAGAGTTGTCATTGAAAAGAGAAAACGCCTCGCTGAGGAGAGGCAGGTTCTCAAAGTATTCTGCAAAGACCCTGATACGTTAGAGAAGTGCGCGAGAGAATGTGTCAAGCAGCTTGGTGTGGAAGCGAGTTTTGAGGACAAGCTTCGTTATTCGATAAAGTACCAGAACGAGTTCGAGATCAGACCCTGCCAGTGGTACAGCGTCGAGGGAACAGAATCCAGTGTCGATCCTAGAAAGTATCACGTAGACAAAGTCTTTGAGACAGGCGGACACCCAACTTCAATCCCGAGAGAAAACGCTCCCAGGCTACGACTACTCTCCTTCTCCATCCTAGCCGTTAGTCCCACGGGCTCCCCGAGCCCACT
Source organism: Candidatus Bathyarchaeota archaeon (assembly GCA_005881695.1). GTDB lineage: Archaea > Thermoproteota > Bathyarchaeia > 40CM-2-53-6 > 40CM-2-53-6 > 40CM-2-53-6. The sequence goes on from VBBT01000039.1 coordinate 3,323, forward strand.
CCGGGATCCTGTAAGACTTGTCGCATGGAAAAACAGCGAAGGAAAAGTCGGTACTATCGAGTCAGAAAATGACTCTGACAATAAAATAATCGAAGGGTTGTCGGAAATTTTCCGGAGGTTTGACCCTGATGTTGTCTTCTCGTTTGGCGGCAACACGTTCGACTGGCCCTACCTGATCAAGCGAGCAGACAAGGCCAAGGCGAAACTTTCCGTTGGGAGAGATGCAGGTCCAGCTCGCCAGAGCCTCTACGGCCACTTCTCACTGACCGGGCGAGCGAACGTGGATTTGCTGGATTTCTCAAAAGACCTCTACGATGTAAAGATCAAGACTGTGGAGAATGTGGCAAGGTTTCTCGGAGTCGAAGCCTCCAGTCCAACAATTGACGAGACAGAATATTATGACCGATGGACTGGTAAGGATCGTTCAGCCTTAGTGGGACAGATCGAAGCGCAAGCGACCTCAGTCTTCAACGTTGGGGAAGACGCGCTCGATTACACGCTACAACTCTCGAATCTCTCGGCGCTCCCACCGGATCAGGTCCTCGCAGCGGCGGTTGGTTTCAGAGTTGACAACTACTTGATGATGGAGATGCATGAACTCGGCGAACTGATACCCGCCAGAGAAGAGCTCAACATTATTCCCTATAAGGGAGCGATTGTCCTCGAGCCCAGTGTAGGACTGCACGACAGTGTTGCGGTGCTCGACTTTTCAGCAATGTATCCTAGCCTCATGGTCAAGTACAATATTTCCCCGGACACTCTTGTCGACAAGGCGGGGGAAGATGTCTTTGAGGTTCCAGAGGTCGGCCATCATTTCCGAAAGAGTCCTCCGGGATTCTACAAGATTGTTCTCAGCCAGCTCATCGCCAGCAGGCAAGCAGCGAAGAGGGAAGCGGCGAGAACACCGAGAGGAACTCCCGAGCACAAGATCCTGAAGGCACGGGAAAAAGCGACAAAAGTCATCACCAACGCCACCTACGGCTATGCAGGCTGGGCCGGGTCCAGATGGTACTCACGCGAGGTCGCAGAATCCGCCGCTGCCCTCGGACGCGATACTATCAACAAATCCATCGATATCGCCAAAAAACTCGGGCTCAAAGTGCTCTATGGAGACACAGACAGCCTCTTCGTCGAGTACGAAGAAAAGCTCGTCAACCAGTTCATCAAAGAGATCGACAAGAACCTAGGACTCGAAATCAATCTAGGACAATTGTACAAGCGGATCCTATTCACTGAAGCCAAGAAGAAATACGCTGGACTACTGGAGGGTGGAGAACTTGACGTTGTCGGAATGGAAGCTATCAGAGGAGACTGGTCTAACCTTGCCAGGAATGTTCAGAACGAAGTCCTCAGGCTCGTCCTTCAAGATGGAAATCCGGTAAAAGCAAAGTCATACGTGATCGGACTAACCAAGGACCTAGAGTCGGCAAAAGTTCCCAAGTCTTCGCTGGTGATATGGAAGACCCTAACCAAGCGACCGGACGAATACGAGGTTAACGCGCCTCATGTAGAGGTGGCTCGGAAGATGGCCAAAGAGGGTTGGCCGGTCAGTGTGGGAGACAAGGTCGGGTTCATTATCACAAAAAAGTCAGGAAAACTCTACCAGAAGGCAGAGCCTCACTTCAAGGTCTCATTAAACCAAGTGGACTACGAGTACTATGTTCACAACCAGATTGTCCCGGCTGCGACTAGAGTTCTAGAGGTCTTCGGGATAGCCGAGGAGGATTTGCTTGGGACGAGTCGCGGTCAGGTCAGCTTGCAATCGCAGGGCCAGGACTGAACGAAGAAAGATCGCTCAGCGTCATAACGTTCACGTTCGGCGGCTTCTTGGCTCCATCGGACACTCTGTCGCCTATGACGAATCGGATATTCTTGCCAGCGGCAATGTCCAACAGCCTCTGAGTGACAACTCCATCAAAGAGTACTAAGTGAGCGCTCTCGACGCCTGGGATTTTCTCGGCAAGCTCGCTGACAGGCATTCTGCCTAGTTCTTTTCCTGCCTCGTCAAATATCACTGCCTCCAGCGTTCCTCGCAGGTCCTTGGCAACATCGAACACTACTGGTGATAAGCTGGGTCTCGGAATGGGCGGCGCTTGAGCCGGAGGTTCAGATGGACCGTACCCTCTTTCGTAGGGTCGCTCGTATCGTTCCTGTCTCTCAGGCCTTTCGGTGCGGGCGAACTGTACTCTCTCAGGCCTCTCGACTGGTCGAGCGAGGTTGATTGGGACCCGTTCCCTAAGGGCTTTCATTATCTCCTTGGGCGTGAGCTCCTCGACCTCCTTGCCGAAAGGCGCACGAGCGACATAGTCTATGTCCGCGACTTGTTGGAGTTCCTTGAGGATGAGGTCTCCAGCTCTGTCTCCGTCGAGGAACGCTGTGACCTCCTTGTCCTTGGTGAGTTTGATTATGGTGTCAGGAACCTTGGTGCCGTTGAGCGCGACCACATTCTTGATCCCAACCTTCATCAGGAGAATGACGTCTGCTCTGCCTTCGACCACTATCAGTGAGCCGCTCTCGACCTCTGGACCTGCAGGCAGCTTCTCGGGACCGTACTCGATGAGATCTACTCCTCGTAGGGAAGAGGCAACTTCCTTCACCACTTCTTCCGTGCTGGGGGATGATTCGACTACCCATTTGCGAAGAATATCCTTCGCTTTGGTCAGAATGGCGTTTCGTTTTTCTTCCCGGACATCTTCGACCTTTTCCAGCGTGATCTTGGCTTCGCATGGGCCGATTCTGTCAACACTCTCAATTGCCGCAGCAATAATTGCCGTTGAGACTTTGTCTAGGCTTGAGGGTATTACGATGGATCCTGTTGTCTTGTCGCGTTTGGAGTCGAGGTTGATCTCGATTCGTCCTATTCTTCCTGATTTTTGTAGTTCTCTAAGGTCTAGGTCGGGTCCGAAGAGTCCTTCTGTCTGTCCGAAAACTGCACCGACGACATCTGGTTTTTCGACGACGCCTTGAACGTCGAAGTGTGCTTTTACTATGTACTTTGTAGTCGTAGCGTACTGTGACTGTTCAACCATGAAAGTTTAACCTCCATAATTCATTACCTTCTTTCTGATACCTTCTCTTTTCGTTTTGTAAGCGGTAAAGCTTGAGAGCGTAAGAGCCCGTGCTCTAGTATTAAAGCCCGTCTCCAGACCCCACGAATATCAGGATTGCAAGTTATGTCTAAAGCGCTCTACAGGATATAGTTACATGATCGCGAGCCTCAAGAAAAAAGTGCGCTCCTCACGATTTAGTCGCGGGCATTGTGCATGATGGCAGCGTCGGTCTCTTGCTTTGGTTTCATATCTCGGGCAACGATGATCAAAATGACTCCTACAATAACTAGAGTAATGGGGACGCCCAACGTGAGATTGTAAAGGCTGATAATAAACAACAGAGCCCCGACCACAACAAGCGCAAAGCCCAGCGTTTGGACGGTATACTTGTCAGACCCAGGCAGACGCACTCCCTCCCGTAAGAGGTAAGGCAGTACCTTAACAAAAACTAGTTGGTCTTCCCTAAGGGCTTGTTGGTCCAGGTCACACCTCTCTTGTTGTTTTCTCAGCCAGGAAAACCATAGCTCAATACGGGACGGGGACAACTGACAGCCCCCCACGCGAAAAAGGACGCTGACTGGGCACGGTTATGTCTAAAAGAAACCATTCTCAATCCCTATCCTAGATGTGTTAGAATGCCTAAGCCAGCTGCCAGGGTGGGTGTGAACGGGTTCGGTGTCATCGGCAAGCGTGTTGCCGAGGCCGTGTCGAAACAGAAGGACATGAAACTCATCGGCGTCTCCGATGTCGTCGCGGATTATCGTGTGAAGATGGGGCAGAAGAAGAATTTCGCGATATACAGCTCGATTCCCGAGAAACTTCCCGATATGAAAAAGGCGGGAATAGAAGTTTCAGGAGTTCTAGAGGATTTGATCAAAAAGGTCGACGTCATGATCGACTGCACCCCAGCAGGATTGGGCGCTAGGAACAAGGCGCAATACGACAAGCTAGGTGTCAAGTCGGTTTTCCAGGGTGGCGAGAAACATGATCTTACCGGATCATCGTTCGTTGCCCAATGTAACTATGAGGGGAATCTGAACAAGAACGCCACGCGGGTCGTAAGCTGCAACACAACCGGAATCTGCAGAACCATTGGAGCACTCCAGAATGGGCTCGGGGTGAGAAAGGCGAGAGTTGTCGTTTTCCGGAGAGGAACAGACCCGTGGGAGAGCCACAAGAATGGACTCATCAATACTGTCGTCCCGGAGGCTCATATTCCATCCCATCAGGGACCCGACGCGCAGACCGTTCTTCCCAAACTGGACATTACGACAATGGCCGCGAAAGGACCCTTCAACATCGGCCACCTCCACTTCGCCATGGTCCAGCTAAAGAACAACCCCGAGAGAAAAGACGTCCTGAAGGTCTTGAAGAACGCGCCTAGGCTGGCGCCTGTCAGAACGACTGATGGAGTTGACAGTATGAATGCTGTGGCCGAGATGATGCGAGACTTGCATAGAGCTAGAGCTGACATGTGGGAGGTCGCCTACTGGGAAGACATACTCAACGTCACAGACGGCGAAGCCAACCTCGTCTACCAAGTCCACAACGAGAGTGTTGTGGTTCCAGAGAATGTTGACGCGATAAGGGCACTTACCGGCTTGGAAAGTGAAGGTAGAAGATCAATTGCAAAGACTGATGAGGCCCTCGGAATCACAAACAAGTTCCTTTAGCCCAGCCGAGGAACAGAAGTTCCATGACTCAAGAACAGACAATCAAGAACACCGTAAGAGACCGCTATGGTGCGAGGGCCAGAAATTCAGACACCGCCAATTGTTGTGGGCAGTCAAACGTAGATGACCTATTGAGTCACGGCTATTCTCGAGAAGAGGTGAGACAGCTTCCAGAATCTGCTATCGTCATGGCAGCAGGCTGTGGAAATCCCACAGCGCTGGGAATGATTCGGACCGGGGAAACTGTGCTCGATCTTGGTTCTGGTGGAGGCATTGACGTTCTACTAGCAAGTAAGAGGGTCGGTATGCAAGGGAAAGTTATCGGATTGGACATGACCAAAGAGATGGTTCAACGCGCATCGGATAATGCGCAGAAGCTAGGACTACAAAATGTCGAGTTTAAGCTTGGCGAAATCGAAGAGATACCGTTAGAAGATGATAGTGTCGACGTTATCATGAGTAATTGTGTAATCTGCTTGAGCCCTGATAAGAAACGCGTCTTTCAAGAAATGTTTCGGGTGTTACGCAGTAACGGAAGATTAGCGATTGCGGACGAGGTTGCATTGAAGCCATTCTCGAAGGAGGAGAAAGCCAACTCGGACAAGTGGTGTTCCTGCTCCAGTGGAGCGATCACAGGCCTCGAGTATGTTAGAGGGCTGGAAGAGGTCGGCTTCACAGACGTACTGGTCAAGCCACTGCAACAAGGCGATGGATACTCAACCAGCGGAGTCTTCAGCGCTTTTGTAAGCGCAACAAAACCCTAACTCAAGCGTGCCCGTCAAGCCCCTTCCGCTTCAATATCATCAGAGAGGTTTCTCTTCCAAATTCCTGCAAGAGGCACCTACTCCGAAACTCCAAACCAAATATAGCCACTGGAACTCTGACCAGAGCTTCAAGCCTCGGGGAGAGCCATAATGGAGTTGCGCGAAAATGACATCAAAGTTCTGAGCACTCTCCGGGACGCGGGAGGAACGGCCTCTGTCGAAGATGTAGTCCGGAAAACGGGACTAGCCAACGCCGCCGTTGCCCGTGCATCACTAACACTATCAGAGCTGGGCCTCGTCAAAGAACAGGCAACAAAAATGACAGAGGTGTTCTGTACCGAGGAGGGGCATGATTACCTCGCTAACGGACTACCGGAGCGAAGGGTCGCAACTGTGGTCCACGATGCGGGGGGTAAACTCTCTGTCAGCGAAGCCGTCCAGCAAGCAGGGCTACCCCTGGACTTCGTCTCAATAGTCACCGGCTGGATCGCCCGCAAAGGCTGGGGAAAAATCGAGAAAACCAGCTCCGGCGCTATACTACTCGTCCCAAAGAGTCCGTCAAAAGATGAGGACGAAGAGATTTTGGAGCGAATCGGCCAGGTCAGCATTCCAATAGACGAAGTACCCAGCAACCTAAGACAGGCGGCGGATAGACTCCTCAAGAGAAACATTCTGGCCTCCAAGGAGAGAACACAACGGAAGCTGCAGATTACTCCTCAAGGCGTGGAAGCGATTCTGACCAAAGCTCCCGTCAACGAAGTCAGCAATCTGACAAGTGAGATGATTCTCTCTGGAGACTGGGAGAGGGTCCGCCTCCGGGCATACAACGTCTCCTCCCCCGTCCCATCGCTCAATCCTGGAAAGTATCATCCCTATCTGCGATTCTTGCGGATGGTCAAACGGAAGTTGGTCGCGCTTGGGTTCAGAGAGGCTGTCGGACCCCTCGTCGAGACCACGTTCATCAACGACGACTGCCTGTACATGCCCCAAGATCATCCAGCGCGAGAGATCCACGATCTCTACTACCTCAGGCACCCCTCCAAAGCGAACCTCGAACCATGGAAGGACATCGTGGAGAAGGTAGCTCAGACACACGAGAACGGCTGGAAAACAGGCTCCACGGGCTGGGGCTACAAGTATTCGAGAGAAGAAGCCTCCAAGCTAGTCCTCCGAAGCCACGGAACAGCCCTTAGCGTCCGGTCGATGATCTCTAAGGACCTGAAGATTCCAGGTAAATACTTCGCCATCGCAAGATGCTTCCGCCCCGAACTTCTCGACAGAACGCATCTCACGGAGTTCAACCAAGCAGAAGGGATCGTTCTCGACCCCAGCCTCAGCCTACGCAACCTACTCGGGGTCCTGGAGATGTTCGCCCGTGAAGTGGCAGGGGCAGACAAGGTCCGGTTCAAGCCAGACTACTTTCCATTCACCGAACCCAGTGTCGAGCTGCAAGCTTACAGGGAAGGATACGGATGGATGGAATTCGGCGGCAGCGGAATATTCAGACCCGAGGTCACAGAACCCCTCGGCATCAAAGTACCTGTAATCGCCTGGGGGCTCGGAATCGACCGGCTCTACATGATGCACCAGCAGATCCACGACATCAGACAGCTCTTCACAACAGACCTCGAATGGATAAGACAACAGAGGGTAGGCTAGAACGCCCTCAGTCCAGTTCTCCCTAACAGATCTAGAGGATCTTCTAGGGCAGAAGGTTCCCCGGGACGAAGATGGGCTCAACCAGATCCTCGCCTATGTCAAGGGGGACGTGGAATCTCTCGACGAGCAGAACGACAGTGTCAGCATCGAAGTCAAAGACAGCAATCACCCAGACATCTGGTCGGTAGAAGGAATAGCACGCGCTCTCCGAACCAATCTCGGTATCGCCAAGCCCAAAGCTCCCGCACTCTCCGGAAAATCCGATCTGAGAGTTACAGTAGACCGTAGACTGGGGCCGATCAGGCCCTACATCGCAACATCCATCGTGAGAAACGTCAAGCCCAGCGAGAACGCTCTGAAGAGCTGGATAAGCCTCCAAGAAAAAATGGACCTCACGTATGGCAGGAAGAGGAAACGAGCATCCATCGGATTCTACCAGGCCGACCTGGTAAAGTCACCTCTTCGCTACACTGTTGGCAACCCTGATGACACGGCTTTCGCCCCATTAGGCTCGACAGAGAAGATGACCCTTAGAGAGATTGTAGAGAAGCACCCAAAGGGAATCGAATACGGCGGAATAATCTCATCCTTCAAAGACTGGCCTCTTCTAACGGACGGCGACGGCCAGGTTCTCTCTCTCCCCCCGATCATCAACTCGAACGATCTGGGCAAGGTCAGCTCTGGAACGAAGAATATCCTTGTTGAGGTCACGGGGACCAATGTCGATACCGTAGGCAATACGCTGAAGATAGTGGTAGCCGCCCTCGCCGAAAGAGGCGGCAAGATCTACAGCTGCACTCAAACGTACGCGGATAAGGGCGCCAAGCGGGTAGTTACGCCGGACCTGAAATCTAGTAGCAAGGAATTGTCAGTCAGCTACGCTAACAGACTTCTTGGAGCCGCCTTCAAACCAGCGGAGATGATACGATCCTTAGTGAGAGCCGGTCACCCCTCTCGGCAAGTCAGTAAGGACACCTTGCGGGTGGAGAGCCTCTGCTACCGCATCGACATCATGCATCAAGTCGACCTCGTGGAAGATATCGCGATCGCGCTGGACATCAACAAGCTAGATCCTGAATGGCCGAGAATCTGGACCCTTGGAGGACTGACACCTGAGACGGATAGGCATGAGACCCTGGCGGAGGTCATGATCGGGCTGGGATACCTAGAACTCCTGACCTACAGCCTAACAACGCCGGAAGTCTTCGTAGACAAAATGGGCTTGGAGCACGAGAGTTATGTCGAGCTGATGAACCCGAAGATGTCCACTCACACAGCGATGAGAAGCTGGCTTCTGCCGAGCCTCCTCAATTTGCTTCGCGACAACACTCATGTAGATTATCCTCAGAAGGTATTCGAAATCGGGCCATGCGTAGTTCTACGGGAAGGGCGAAGTGAAACCGAGACTCGGTACAAGATTGCAGCGGTCACGATTCACACAGCCTCTGGTTTCACCGAGATTCGTTCCTGCCTAGATACTCTCCTTTCAAGTATAGGACTCAAGTTCAAGGTCGAACCTACAACTCACCCAAGTTTTCTTGAAGGACGAACCGGCAAAGTGATCTCAGAAGAGAAACCCCTCGGAATAGTAGGCGAACTGCACCCTAGAATAATCCGTGAATGGGGCCTCAGCCTTCCCATAGCAGCCTTCGAACTGGAGATACCACCGACGGCGGTCAGCTAGCAATGGTTGAAGAAAAATTTGTAGTAACACCTTGGGAAGTCAGAGGAGCAGTTGACTACGACCGTCTCATCCGAGACTTCGGAACTCAACCGATCTCCGGCCCACTCGCCAAGAAACTGGAGGAGATCCTAGGAGACGCCGCTTACCTCGTCCGCCGGCGCGTTTTCTTCTCTCACCGGGACCTTGATCTCGTCCTTGACGACTACTCTAAGGGACGCGGATTATTCCTCTACACGGGTCGTGGGCCTAGTGGGCCGATGCACATTGGCCACATAATCAGCTTCTATTTCACCAAGTGGCTGCAAGACAAGTTCCACACAACGGTCTACATACAGATAACAGATGATGAAAAATTCCTCGAAGAGAAGCGAAATCTATCCTATGAAGACACTCAGCGGTGGGCTGTAGACAACATTCTCGAGATCGCCGCGGTCGGCTTCGAGCCTGACAGGACGTTCATACTTCAAGACACAGAGTTTATCGGAAACGCATATCCCATGGTCCTCAAGATAGCCCGCCGCGTCAATTACAGCCTCGCCAAGTCAGTGTTCGGCTTCACCGGAGAAACCAACATTGGTTTCACATTCTACCCCTCTTACCAGATCCTCCCAAGTCTCCTCGAAAAACGACGCTGTCTCATACCGTCAGCCATCGACCAGGACCCGTACTGGAGGATACAGCGGGACATTGCGGAGTCGATGGGATACTACAAGGCGGCCGCGGTCCACAGCAAGTTTCTGCCCCCGCTTACCGGGATGCAGGATAAGATGAGCTCCTCGAAGCCGGAGACCGCAATCTACCTTAGCGATGATGATAAGACGGTAAGGAACAAGGTGTACCGTTATGCCTTCTCCGGTGGGCAGGCGACGAAGGAGGAGCATAGGAAGAAGGGCGGAGACCCTGACGTCGATGTTCCGTTCCAGTGGCTCTACATGTTCTTCGAGCCCAACGACAAAAGGATAGAGCAGATACGCGCCGAGTACAAGAGCGGCCGGATGCTAACAGGAGACCTGAAGGATATACTCATCGAGAAGGTTACAACGTTTCTCAGCCAACATCGGCAACGCCGGGAGAAAGCTCGCGACCTCGTACATTTGTACAAGAAAGACGGGACGCTCGCACGGGAAATGTGGAAGCGTGACTTCGCCAAGTCATAGTTCATACGTCAGAGGCGAATCCCTCTAGCATAGCAGCTAGTGCCATGGTGGATTCAGTGTACGACACGGAAGCTCTCAACTCGTTCCGGAAATCAGGCCAGATCATCGCAAAGCTCCGGAAAGAAATACCCTCCATCGTCAAACCGGGAAAGCCTGCATTGAAGATATGCAATGAAATCGAAAGCAGGATTCGGGAGCTCGGAGGCAAGCCGGCCTTCCCAGTCAATATAGGGATCAACGAGATCGCTGCACACTACACCTCGCCCCCCGGCGACACTCTAACGATTCCTTCCGGGTCACTGGTAAAGGTCGACTTCGGGGTCCACGTGAACGGCTACGTCACCGACACGGCTGTCACCGTTTTCTATGATCCCAAGTTCGAGCCCATGGTCAAGGCTGCCGATGACGCGTTGCAGAACGCGATCAAGGCGTTCAGAGGGGGAGTCAAACTTTCAGACATAGGACGGGTCATTCAGACAACGATCGGAAAGTACGGGTTCCGACCAATCAGCAACCTCACAGGTCACAGTATTGAGAGGTACAGCATACACGCTGGCAAATCCGTGCCAAACGTTCCAGTGCTAACGGCAGGAAAAGCAAACGAAGGAGAAGTGTTCGCCATAGAGCCATTCGTGACCATGGCCGAAGCTGCAGGCTCCGTCACAAACATGTTGCCCGCCCAGATCTATCGCTACATCAAGTCCAAAGGCGTCAAGAGTGACGAGTCCAAGAAAGTCCTCGACGACATCTACACCCGATTCTCAACCCTGCCCTTCGCACCACGCTGGCTTGAGGACAAGTTTCCCCGAGAAACCGCAAAGCGCGCCATGCTAGACCTGGCGCACAACAAGTGCGTCGGCGGATATCCAGTCCTCGTGGAAGAGACAAGGAGACCCGTCGCCCAGTCAGAACACACAGTCCTAGTTGGGCGGGATGACTGTACCGTGCTCACCGGGGAATGACCATCTCCGAAATCGCCCATTTTCAGCCCTGATCTTGAAAATGAGAGGGGGTCCCTAGACTTCCCTCCAAACGTTCGGGATCCCCCCGACGAAATCCCATCATCCATTATCCGACCCAAGCCCGGAACGCGCCCTGAATCATGAGACTCGCCCATAATACGTGCCAGACAGCAAGTGACCTCTCCAGGAGGGGGTCTTAGCGAACGCGTCTCGCGACGCAAGAGTGGTCGAGGGAACACTCTGATTCGCGAAATCGCTTATTATCAGCCCTGATTCAAGATCTGAACAGGCACGTCCAGAAAGGGGGATGATCCACGCTTGAAACGCGGATGATTCTCGACCGATCCAAGCCCAAATTGTGTTTTAAACCGCCTGATTCGCCTGGAATCAGCGCCAGATGGCGAGAGTTCTAGAAATAAGGAGGTCTTAGCGACCGAGTCTCGCGTCGCATGAGCGGTTGCTCCGAGTCCTACTTCTTCGGCGGACCTTCAGTGTAAATTCCGTTGATACTGAGATCCCCAGTGTTACACTGAGTGCACTTGCCCAGTGTCTTGAAGACAAAGTCTCCCATCGCGAAGTTCTTGATCTGTTTGAAGCTGCACTGGCCACACTTGACCAGGGAGAATACTTTGAGGGGAGTGTAAGCGCCTATCCTGATTCCCCTTCTCATCCTCGTCAAGGTGAGAAGAACGAACGTGAAGGCGAGAACAGCAATGGTGACGTAGAGTATGGCGATGTTCGGGTCTGCGATGTCTCCGCCGAAAACGAGGCCGATAAAGTAGAGGCCAACGACCGCCATTATAGCGGCTAGTATGGTGATAACTATTGATGAGCCACTGCGTGGCTTAGGCTGCGACACCTACGATTATCCTTCTATTGCCCGATACCGATGGTGTTGCCGATACCGGCGACTATTATAGTATCGCCTGGCTTGCTCCGTTCCAGGATGAGGCTCTTGATCCTCTCGATAACTTTCTCTCCAGCCTCCATGATCTCCTTCTTCATCGGCGTAATCGCTTCCTGAATGCTCTCCTTGACGATAACAGCGTAGACCGGAATCTTGTGCACTGTCGCTTCCTGTTCGATCTTGTAGCGCTCCGTGCCGATGCCCCCAATCGCCGCCCCGATTCCCTCGCTGATCTCGCCTGAGGTCTCGCCCTCGAACTTCACCGCCGCGTCCACCATGACCACCATCGAGACCTTACCAACATTTTCTTCGATGATCGTCTTGATGGCGTCCCCCGGTTTCCCGACGTTTCCGCCAGGACCCTCCGCCTTCAAAGCAATCACTCTACGGTCCTCCATCATAGTCTCGGCAACAACAACATCCTTCTCGACTTTCCGCTTCTCCTTGTCCTTCATCAACCGCGATGCAACAAGCGGTCCGATACCGTCCCCGATCGGTTGGCCTTCAGCGAAAGCCTTCGCCGCGCCCAAGTACGCCTCCGCCTCCTGGATAATCAATGGAAGCAGCGCTTGGAGCTGGATGATGATGAATATGCTGTTGGTCTTTTTTCCCATCAAGTAGAAGTGTCGTATGATTCTGTAGATGGTGTTGAGAGCCCAAGATGCCTCCACCAGGTTCTCCAAGTTCATGACCTGGGAGGAATCAGCTCCCGGCGCGATCCTGCGAACATCCTCCTTGAACTTTGTATCCCGAACATCAAGCAGATGATCGATCTTGCCGACGATTCCGGCCGGATCCATATCCACGGGCGAGATCAGAAACTGCTCCATCAACACGTTGATCTGTGGACCCGGATCAGTTGACGGCTTTCCGATCTCCTTGACAGTCTTTAGCGTTAGATCCTTCGCGGAGTTCCGGAACATGTCCAATTTCCGCAACCCCTTGTCGATATCCCAAAGGAACTGGCGCATCTGAAGCTTCTGACCAAACCCGAAGAACAACGCGATGAAAAGAACAGTGAAGAGCAACTGGCTAATCGTGCCCAGGTTTCCGAGCAATCCGCCTAGAAGGTCGTTTTCGTGGAGAGAGAGTGGCAGCAATGGATAGGCCCCGGAATATGCTCAATATTCCCGTTTGAACATTATAAACGTTGATCCCTAAGACTGGACAGCACTAGCCCAAACTGATCCGAAAGATATCCAGCAAAGAAAATACTCAGTCGCCTCATAGATCAGAAATATGAGGTTGGCAGCGGTCTAAGCTTCGCGTGGGCTTTCGCACCACACTACCACATAGATCGCATGGGAGATTCACTTCCGTGTTCGGAATGGGTACGGGTCCTAGCTCCCACCTATGGCCGCCAACCCCGTGAACAGTTCCCCGCGGAATCGGCTAGATAAGCCTTCTCCGAAATCAGGTCGCGAAGCATACGTCGGCGGCGCTTCAACCGGATGATAATATGGCGAGGAAGGTTCACTCTTTCTCCTTGATACTAGCGCGATCAGAACAACGAGGAATAGAAGAGCTGCTCCTGCGATAAGGAAGATGAAGGGAATCCCGGAGACCTTCAAGTTCGTCAGGTTCGGAATCCCGTTCACCGTAACCGTAACAGTGTCTTGTCCCGAAGAGAACCCGGGTTTCGAGGCCTGAATCATGACCGTTGGACTCGAAGCCTGGAGCGGTGTGCTATAGATTGCGGTGTAGTTGCCATTACCTCCATCTGTCGGGCTTGAGAAACTTCCTCCTGCCGACGAGGAGAGGAAGATCGCGGCCCCCATCACCGGACTAGTTCCATTTGTGACTCTAATCTCCAGGATGATCTCGCCCCCTGGAGTGACAGATGTTGGTCTGGCCGCGGTGGCGACCGTCAAAGGTGGGAAAGGATTCACAGTGATCGTGGTCTGGGCCGAACCACCCAGAAAGCCAGTCTCACTGGCCACAACCTGAATTGTCGTACCCGTAGTAGAACTCACTAGAGGCGCTGTGAAATTGGAATAGTACAAGCCCGGACTACCCGGCACTGGTTGAGTAAAACCGCCCCCGGCCGACGATGTTAACGCAAGCGTGACTCCGGTCTGTGGCGCTGACCCGTTCGTCACGGTGATTGTTAGTGTGGATATTTGCCCCGGCTTAAGGCTCGTCACACTTGGAAACACTGTCGCCTGCAACTTGGGGGCTATTGCGCCCAACGCGTACACGTTATAGTCATTAGAGCCAAAGAACACCCTGCCATCAGCAACCGCGGGCGATGACCAGATTGGCGCGCTGGTCAAGTACCTCCAAAGTCTAACGCCAGACGTGGCGTTTAGTGCGTAAAGATAGTGGTCGTTGGATCCGGCGAGGATCATGTTGGAGCCCAGCGAGAGAGCGGGAGAGGATGAGACAGACGCCCCGGTAGTAGCGACCCACTTCTGCACCCCCGTAGTAGCGTTGACAGCGTAAACGTTGCCTTTACCTGTTCCGAAGTAGACGACCCCGTTACTGACTGCGGCGGAGGTAGAGTTCGAGTTTCCTGTGTTGAACGACCAGTCAGTCGCCCCGGTAATCTCGTCCAACGCAAAAAACTTGGTTGCAGTGCCGATGTAAACCCGTCCATAAGCTATCGCCAAAGCGTTTCTGATCGTTACGGCTCCGCCTGGTACTACTCTCCATATTGCCTTGCCATTAGTCTCGTTGAGAGCGGTAACAGATCCGTCGTCCAGTCCAAAGAAGACCCGACCACTATCCACGGCTGGCGAGGAGGATATGGTAGAGGAAGGAAGTGTTGCGTTTGCCCAGACAACAGCACCCGTAGTTGCGTCCAAGGCAACAAACTGCCCAAACTGGAAACAGCCCGAGGCACACCAGTTGCCGTAGAAGACCTTCCCGTCTGCGATGGCGGGAGATGATGCTATGAAATAGTTGAGAGAGCCTCTGCCCCAAACTTCGGAGCCTGTCTGCTCGTTGAGTGCGTATAGAATCCCTCCGTTTCTGGACGCAACATACACCATACCGTTCGCGACCGCAGGTGAGGAAAAGATGACGCTTCCTGTGTTGAACGACCATTTTTGCTGGCCACTGTACTCGTCAATCGCATACACGTTAGTGTCCCACGAGGATACAAAGACAAGTCCGTCCGAGACAGCAGGAGACGAATAGACGAAAGATCCGGTCGCGAATTGCCACATCCGGTTCGCAGCGCCAGGCGCGCTCGCCAGCGTTGCGCCCGACCTAAATTGGTTGTAGTGGAACATCGTCCAAGGATAATCCGTCGACCCTAACGGCCCGGCAGAATAAGGCTGAGGGCGAAATGTTCCGGCGCTAGGGATTCCGATGGCCAGTATGAAAAGGGAAAAGATTGTGAAAACTGCTACCCTTCTCAACCATAACCCCTACAACAACGTCTGGTCTAGCACTCTACTCCATGAGAGAATTCGTGGAGTCCATGACTAAAGAGACATGTAACCCACGCTTCCAAAACCGCAGGTATGCCTCAGATCCTCGGAGCTAAGCCGAAAACTAGATTAATCTAGACCCGGCACAACGCCCCGAGCAAGGTGCACTCTGTCTGATATTCGCCTTCCTAATCTTCTACCGGGTAAGACCCCTATCAGAAGCAGATAAGAAGAAAGCCACAGCCGATTGGGCACGTTTCAAGAAGACATTGTCCAAAGACCTCGCCATAGTAGCAGAGTATGCTCACATCTGGGGAACAACCTACAACGGCATGATCCTCGTCGAATCACGAGACCTATCCACATTCCACGACTTCTGGCACCGTTTCCGCGAAGCAACAAGATGGTATGTGCCTGAGACAAGAACATACATCGCCCAGAAAGAAGAATAGGCAGATCGTACCTTATCTTTCGACTAAGCTTTATACAAGAATTTCCGACACCCGCCTTTCGGTGGGGCGCTGCATAGAGCCTTCGTTACAGCACGGGGCCGTAGTCTAGCCAGACCCATCGAAGAGCGCTGGGTCCTAGAAAGGAATGACGACGGGCTCCAGAATCCATTACAACGGGATATGCCGACCTAGATTGAGGGATGAGGAAATTCGGGAGCGCGTGAAGATACCCGTAGACGAGAGACTCGGCGGATGTCGTGGGTTCGAATCCCACCGGCCCCACCACAGTGGCGATGAGTCCTGCGGATTTGAGAAGTCCGGCCTTCGTCCTGGTTGTTCGATGACGTAGTATTGGTAGGGTGCAAGATCATTGGCGACTATGGGTGGTCGGCAAGTTGCTGGAGCTGCCCTGCGAGCTCTTTGAGCTTTCCCTTTACGGCCGCGGTGTACCCGTCCTTCGCGATCTTCATAGTCAGACTATTCAGCTCGGCTCTTAGAACTGACAGCGCGTCTTTCTTGTCTGCTCGGATCATTCCCCCGAAACAAGTCTGGCACACCCACGCGTGGAAATATGGGTCATATTCATGGTAGGTCGCTTCTTCGCAGTACCGGCAGTAAGGATGGTTCGGGTCAGAGGGTTTCGACAACAGAGAAGCCTACCTTTGACGCATAGCTTCCTAATAATAGCCAAGTCAAACCCTACCATGGAAAACACGGTGACAAACCGATTCAGTCAACCCCGCACTGAACTGTAACCGGCTAGGATTTCTGGCCCTTCTCAGACTGTTTTTCGCGATTTCTGAGCGTTGAGGTATCTTGAATCGAGTTTCTTGGCTCGCTCGATAAGCTCCGCATCGACCCCAGTCTTCACGGGGTCGCTAGAAAACCACGCGTCCAAGATCTCCTTTGCGACCGCTGGCGAGGTGGCCCTCAAACTCATCGCTAGAACATTGGCATCGTCCCACATGCGAGCACCCTTGGCGGTTTCCGCGTCCCGGCAAAGAGCGGCTCGGACCCCTGGTACCTTGTTAGCGGCGATGGTGACGCCAGTTCCAGTCCAGCAGAAGAGAATTCCTTGGTCAGCTTTCCTACTACTGACCTCCACCCCTATTTTTTCGCCAACATCAGGCCAACCCATTGCCTCTCCCTTAAGAGGACCAGAGAGAGTGACATCATGACCTCGTCGCTTCAACTCCTCGACAACAAAGTCGGTCAGTACAGTCTTCTCGTCGCTTCCAACAGCGAGCTTCAAGTCTCGATTAAGAACATGGATACCTCAACATAGGTTTTGTTCTGGGAAACCTAAAGTCTCTCTAGATTACTCCGTGAGCTGACACTCTATGAGTAGGCCGTCAAAGCCGGTAAGCATCTCCAAGACCACTCTCTCCAGCCAGATGATGCCCGTGGATGCGAACCCGATGGGAAACGTCCACGGCGGGACAATCCTCAAACTTGTCGATGTTGCAGCCGGAGTGACAGCCCTTCGACACGCGAGATCCGTTGTTGTCACGGCGAGCATCGATCGCATGGACTTCTATCATCCCGTCTATGTCGGAAACCTTCTCAGCCTCAAAGCCTCAGTCAACTACACTGGAACAACCTCCATGGAGGTCGGGGTCCGGATAGAAGCTGAGGATTTGAAGACCGGTAGAATAACGCACACCGGTTCTTCCTACCTCACCTACGTTGCCATAGATGAAAACGGTCAGCCAGTCGATGTTCCCGACATAATCCCTGAAACGCCTGATGAGAAACGACGCTGGAGGGAAGGAAAGCAACGAAGAGCGGAACGCCTGAGGATCCTACAAGACCGAAGAAAGAAAGGCAAGGCCTAGGAACGATCAAGAACGAAGGTCGCAATTATCGGGTTCGGCATGATGGGACGGCAGATAGCACAAGTATTCGCCCAACACGGCCACGACGTAGAGGCCACGGATGAAGATCAACAAGCCCTGAAAGATGGGATCGACGAAATAGCAAACGGACCGTACGGAGTTCACGCCTCCGTCTCAAAGGGAAAGCTGACCCCAGAGCAGGCAAGCAAGACCCTGGCCAATATCAAAACTAGTCCCAAGCTCAACGACGCATGCAGAAACGCGATTTTGGTAATTGAGGCCGCCTTCGAGGACTTACAGCTCAAACAGAATCTCTTTCAGAAAATCGAATCCCTTGCACCTGCAAACGCGGTAATAGCATCAAACACATCGACATTGAGCCTCGACAAGATCTCCCAAAAAATCTCAGTAAAAGACAGAACGGTCGGCATGCACTTCTTCAACCCAGCCCAGCTCACAAGACTTGTCGAGATCATTCGAGGAACATCGACATCGACCGGAACGATCGAAAAAGCGTCCCAGATTGTCCGCGAGATCGGCAAGACTCCCATCCTCGCCCAAGACGAGCCTGGCTTCATCGCCAATCGCCTCGGACTCACGCTCTACATGGAAGCTTCAAAGCTCCTAGAGGACCGGGTCGCCAGCCTGCAGGACATCGATACCTGCATGAAACTTGGCTATAACCATCCAATGGGACCCTTCGAGCTGGCAGATTTCGTCGGACTGGAAACTAGACTCCGGAACATAGAATCACTCTACAACACAACGAATGACAGTAAATGGATACCTCCTAAGATTCTGAGAGAGATGGTCCAACAAGGATACCTCGGCGACCCTGGGAGGAAGAAGACGAGCAAGGGCGGATACTACGATTACCTCCAGATCAAACGTTGACAAATCCTAACACTTTATACAGAACACAAACCACGCATCACCGATAACGATTGTCTTACGCCCACATACTGGTCGAGACTGAGCCGCCAATCGGAATCATTCGACTAAACCGTCCGAAGACTCTCAACGCCCTCAACTTCGAACTCATACGAGAAACAGTGGAGGCACTCGAGACTTTCGACAAAGACGACAGGATCAAAGCGACGGTCTTGACCGGGGGAGACGACGCCTTCTCCGCGGGAGCCGACATCAAAGAACTAGCCGAAGCGACCCCTGTCACGTTGATTGAGGAGAACAAGTTCGCCCTCTGGGATCGTCTAAGGAAGATCGCCAAGCCGATCATAGGAGCAGTCAGCGGCTACATCTACGGAGGCGGCTGCGAACTAGCCATGAACTGCGACATCATCATCGCCTCCGAGACCGCACGATTCGCCCAACCCGAGATCAACATTGGAATAATGCCAGGGGCAGGCGGAACCCAGCGCCTCACAAGAACAATCGGAAAATACAGAGCAATGGAAATGGTTCTAACTGGACAGCCTGTGACCGCGAGAGAGTTGGAGAAACATGGACTCGTCAACAGGATCGTTCCCGTAGAGGCCTACTTCGATGAAGCGCGAAAGCTTGCGATGCAAATCGCCCAGAAAGCCCCCATAGCTACTCGTCTAGCCAAGGAAGCCGTTCTGAAAGCCTTCGACACGCCTCTCGAAGAGGGACTGCAGTTTGAGAGGAAGAATTTCTACCTCCTGTTCTCGACCGAGGACATGAAAGAGGGAATGAAAGCTTTCACGGAAAAACGTCCTCCAAGCTTCAAAGGACGATAACGCTTGGCACCTGAAACACTCATCGTCGAAGAACACGACCATATCACCAAAATCACCCTGAATCGGCCGAATGCGCTAAACGCCATTAACGACAAGATGGGAGAAGAACTACTTGCAACCCTCAAAGACGCAGAGAAGAGTGAGACAGTTCGATGCCTTGTCATAACCGGCGCAGGCAGAGCGTTCTCAGCGGGCGAAGACGTAGCGGGGCTGAAGGACCGCTATGGGGAAGGAGCACATCCCTCACTGGGGGATCATCTGCGGAAAAAGTATCATCCAATCATAACCCGCATTCGAAATATCGAGAAACCAGTTATCGCCCGTTTGAACGGTATCGCAGCAGGAAGTGGTGCGAGCCTCGCCCTCGCCTGCGATATCCGAACGGCCTCAGAGGAGGCGGGCCTCAAACAAGCCTTCATCGGAGTAGGCTTGGTACCAGATTCTGGAAGTAGCTACTTCCTAACGCGAATGATTGGTCCAGGAAGAGCCCTTGAACTGATAATGACCGGAAAAACAATATCGGCCAGAGAAGCCGAACAGCTCGGAATCATCAGCAAAGTCGTCCCGGCCGCCGAGCTTGACAAGCATACGGACGAGCTTGCCCATCGGCTTGCAACCGGCCCAACCAAGGCCCTGGGACTTTCAAAACGAATCGTCAACCGAGTCACAAGCCTCGAACTTCCCGAGGCTCTTGAGTACGAGGCGTACAACCAAGATATAGCCGGACGAACCAGTGACCATCTCGAAGCCGTCAAGGCCTTTCTAGAAAAACGCCAACCCAGATTCTCAGGAAAATGAGACACTGCGAGCCAACTTGGTTTCACGTTTAAGTAACAAGCGCCTCAATCGCGAGAGTTGAAAAACCGTGCCGGGCAAGGACAAGAACAAACGACCAAAGCTGGACCTAAACATTTTCCCCGGAAACTGGACAGTGACAAACCAGCAAATGTTCAAGGCCTTCGACCTGTCCTTCGCCCAAAACTGGAACCCGGCCACCTTTCCCTGGGACGAACTTGACCAGAAGAACTTCGACTCGAAGGAACGAATAGCACAAGCCTACTGGATGTCAAAACTCGCCCTCTTCGAAAAATCCGGAATCGGAGCCTTCGGCTTCGGTGCCGTAAGAGCCGCAGAGCTAAACATGGATGACCCTACGAAGAAGATGCTTGCCTCCATCACATACGATGAATGCCGGCACGATGAGGTCTGCCGAAGAGCCTGCGACAAGCTCTGCCCCAACTGGCCGTACGGCTACAAGCCCCAATCAGACTTTGAAGCGAGGGCCCTTCGAAACATCCAGGCACTCTACGACGACGGAAGACGTTACTGGGAAGGATTCCTAAAGGCATGGGAATACCTACCGCCGGAGATTCTTTTTGCAGGCTTCTTCTTCGCGGAAATAGGAGCGGAAACAATCTTCAATGCGATGCGCCAGACCAGCAAGCTCGGAATCTACCAGCAAACCTTCCGCAACATAACACGAGACGAGACCCGCCACCTCGTAGCCACAATGGCTCTGCTGCGAGCCATGGCCGAAAAGTTCACTCTGGAACAGAAGCTGACGATAACGCGCCAGATGAAACAAGGCTTCATCTTTCTCTCACCCCTCCTCTACCAACACAAACCCGAATTCTGGCACCTTCCCGCAGACTTCGACAAGGTCGACCAAGAGATGGAGGAAGTAGCTAGGGACGCTGGGCTGGGGGTGCTCACTCTTGAGGAGAAGGTAAAATTCTGGAGAGAGGCAATCGAGAAGAAACGGTCCGAAATCGAAGGAATGGGAATCAAAGTACCAGCCATACCCGAGCTGGGAGTTGAGGGCGAAGTGGTTCAGGTTAAGAAGAACGAAACCATAGCTACAAGCTTCTAGGAGACGGCGAAAACTGACAAAGATCATAGTCCTGTTCGGACAGCCCAAGGACCCGAAGCTCTTCGACGAGCAATACTGGAAAGACCATGTTCCTCTGGCGAAGGCAATGCCAGGACTCAAGAAATACACGGTTCACAAGATCATCGGGGCACCGCGAGGAGAACCCGATTACTACCAAGTCGTCGAGCTCGAATTCGAAAACACGGACAGCCTAAAGAAAGCGTTGGAGAGCCCAGCCGGACGCGAATCCGGCCGACATGGCATCAAGATTGCCACGGGCGGCATAACCTTCCTCTACGCGGAATCAAAAGAAGCCCTCCCCTAGCACGCCTCCGACCCTTTTCCGCTTCACCTGAAACAACTACAGAAAACGTTCTTCAAGTGAAGACGTAAGAGACTCTAGCACAGGAGCCTAGAATCTATGGGCCGTATCGGAATCATCGGAGTCGGCCACACAAAGTTCGGAAAGAGGAACGACGCGTCCCTCCGGGAACTAGCCTTCGAAGCGTACAGTTCGGCCCTCGACGATGCCGACATCGTCTCTTCAAGAATAGACGGCTCAGTAGTTTGCTCAGCCACCCACTACGATAAACAACGCTCACCTGCCGGTGTCGTGGCGGAATACCTCGGACTCAACCCTCAACCAACATTTAACGTTGAGGCAGCTTGCGCCTCCAGCGCGGTCGGCCTCCGAACCGCTTGGGCACTCATCACATCAGGCCTCCACGATGTCATGGCGGTCGTTGGGGTCCAGAAGATGACCGAACTTTCCTCCGAAGAGATCCAGGAACTCATGGGCAGAGCTGGAGATGTCATGTGGGAGTCCCCCTTTGGTACAACAATGCCCGCATACTACGCAATGTACGCGACCGCCCACATGGCGAAGTACGGAACCACAGAGGAACAGATGGCACTCGTAACAGTGAAGAATCGAAAATACGGATCGAAAAACCCGAATGCTATGTTTCAGAAGCCCATAACCGCTGACGAAGTTCTAAAGTCACGGCCTGTGTCAGCTCCGTTGAAACTCTTCGACTGCTGTGCGAACGCTGACGGTGCAGCATGCCTCATCATTGCAAACGCAGAGAAAGCCAAGAAGCTCACCGACAGACCGGTATGGATTGCTGGCCTGGGTCTCGCCTCGAGCCCAATGTCCCTAGCGGGACGAAAGGGTCCGTTGACAAGCTTCGATGTCACGAAGAACGCCGCGAAAGCCGCGTACCAGATGGCCGGAGTGGGTCCAAACGATGTCGATGTTGCTGAGGTTCACGACTCGTTCTCGATAACCGAGATTCTGAACTATGAGGATCTCGGGTTTGCGAAACCTGGAAGTGGAACCAGGCTTCTCGAAAAAGGGGAGACTGAACTTGGAGGAAAGATTCCTGTAAACACTGATGGAGGTCTCATCGCGAAGGGCCATCCTGTCGGTGCCACAGGCGCCTCCCAACTCTTCGCACTGACAAAACAGCTCAGAAACGAAGCGGGCTCCGCCCAAGTCGATGGAGCAAAGATAGGGCTCGCTCAGAATATCGGGGGAATAGGCATGTACTCCGCCGTTACAATCTTGAAGGCGTAACTGACATGGGGTTTGAAAAGTTCGGCAGATTCGGTTATGTGTCCCAGACCAAGATCAATCCCCTGCTATCCTATCTAGAGAAAGGACAGATTGCAGCGACGAAGTGCAAGAAGTGTGGAAGAACGTATTTTCCACCTCGAGCGGACTGCCTAGACTGTCGCCACAGCGCAATAGAATGGGTTGTGCTGGACGGGAAGAGCAACCTGATAACTTTCACCAACGTTTTCTTCGCGCCACCCGTCTTTCAACCGGAAACCCCATACCTACTGGGGCTTGCGGAACTCACGAACGGGCTTCGCGTATTCGCACCAATCAGTCCCGCCGTCGACAAGGAACAATTGAAACCTGGGTTAGAGCTAAGCCTGAAGGTTGCAAAAGGCTCGGGGGACAACTTGTACTACTGGCTTGAATAGAGAATCATTTTCGGGGAGGGTTACCTGTACCACCGCATAGGAACTCGGACCACGAAGAACTGAACCGCTCAATACCCTGACAAAGGGATCAGGAAATCGCCCATTATCAGCCCTGTTCTCGAATCCGGGACCCCGCCTCCACATTGCCCGAGAAATCGTTCTTGAACGGGCGATAAAACCGCACTTTTCGCCTCAGCATCCAAGCCCAAACCAAGCCCTAATCCCCAGACCCGCCTGGAATCCCTGCCAGACAACAAATGGCCTCTCCAGAAAAGGGGGGTATGTTTCAACCGTCTCGCGTCGCATGAGTGGTCTTTCCGAGTTATTCGAGCCTTGGCAATCGGAGATCATCGCCCGCAGTTCGATAACCCAGCTTCAGGGCCAAAGGAGGACGTCTCTTGTGCTCCGACCTCAACCAACGCTCCCGAACCTTCCTGACCAACGCCAGCTTCAATCCTGTTTCCCTGACAATTTCCTCCGGTAACATCCATCTTTCGAGTCCCCAGAGAATCCTATCCAGCTTCTCATAGCCGAGTCCCAGTTCTTTCTCAGCGGTCTGCCCGGGCCATAGCTCAGGGCTCGAGGCTTTCACCCGAATCCTCTCAGGAATACCCAATTGCATAGCTAGGTGCCGTACTGATGTCTTGTAGATGTCCGCCAAAGGCAGAATATCGCAGGCCCCATCTCCGAACTTGGTGAAGTAGCCTAGCATGATCTCGCTTTTGTCACCGGTTCCCACAACGAGACCTCGCTCGGAGTTAGCGAAGTAGTACAGAACCATGGCGCGGAGTCGTGCCTTTACATTCCCCCAGGGAATTCCCTTCGCCATCTTAGCGCTGAGGGTAGTCCGAGCAGATTCGACAATCGGCGTAATATCAATTATCTTGAAGCGTATTCGAGATTTCGATGCCACGAATCTGGCATCTTCCAGAGCCTTCTCGTTCCTCGTCTCCTTCTCCGGCAAACTTATCCCCAGAACTTTCTCGCCACCCACCGCGAGCGCGCAAAGAGCGGCAGTGACGCTGGAATCGAGGCCGCCAGACATACCTACGACGAGGCGCCTTGCACCGGTTTCTTCTAGGTGAGTTGTCAGAAATCGTTCGAGTCGGCTTGCTGTCTCTTCCGGCTTCCGAATGGCGAAGGGATCGTCGCCGAACCTAGAGGACATAGCGTCCTCAACATTCAGGCCAGCGTAATAAAAAGCCGGGAGGCCTGGTCTAGCTGATGATGCGTGAGCCTCGATCTTCTGTGAGGAGGCTCTTGAACAATGGAAGCATCCTGTCCATTGTCACCCAGCGCTCACTCGCAAAAGAAGCCTCGCTCGCCGCTTCCTGAACAATATTCTTCAGATCCCGAGGCGTCACAACATACTGCTCGCGAACAGTAACCCCTCGCTCAGGAATCGAAGCCTCATACAACTGCTTCCTAGACCTAATCGTCCGCCAGACATCCCCAAACGCCTCGTCAGTCAATCCTCCCCGATAGTTCGATATAGCCGGATCCAGCTCGACCTTAGAGCAGTAAAAGTCCAGCAGACGCTTCACGTCCTCCATCGATCTTGGAGGCGGAACATAGATGATCCGCTTGATTCTATCTAGAAGAGCCTGATCTATAACACTGGGATAGTTCGTGGCGAATATCACAGACACGTTCCTATTGACATGGAACCCCTCTCCAAGCTCGGTAAGAATCTGGTTGAGCATTCCCTGAACATCTCTCCCCGCATCCGTCGTCGCCTCCATCCTCGCACGCCCAATAGCATCGGCCTCATCGATGAAAAGAACTGTAGGAGCTGATTCCCGAGCCAGTTTGAAGACTTCCTTGACATTCTTCGCCGACTCGCCAAGCCACTTTGACACTATCTCGTAGCTCTCTATCTTGAGAAAGCTCGTCTCTTGACCCCGCTGCCCAATCGTCCCCGCGATCGCCTTTGCCATGTAGGTCTTTCCGGTACCAGGCGGACCGAACAATAGTATGGACCCGGCCTCCTCCAACATCCTTGGATCGCGGATAATTTGCTCACGTCGAATACGGACCTGAGGGTCAAGTATCCACTCGACCGCCTGTCTCAGACTAAGCAGTTCTTTTTCAACGCCAACAACATCCTCGTAGAACACCTTGGGCGATTTTTCGACCTGATACTCTAGGAGTGAGCGCTCGCGCAACCTGTCAATTACGTCGACAATAACCCCCTTCGTAGGAGAGAGGACTGCATCCACCTCAGTCGACACTTTTTCTCTAATCTCTGGAGGAATGCTAACCTGGAACGCCTGCCCGCCCGACAACCGGACCAACGCCATGTCTCCCTTGACCTCTTCAATAGTCCCTATCGG
>VBBT01000090.1 GCA_005881695.1 Candidatus Bathyarchaeota archaeon
AAGAATGCGAAAGTCATAGAGGTCGACCCTGACACAGTCCCGGACGACAATCTCTCCAAATTCTCCTATATGATCTTCAAGGAAAACATCGCTATAGCGCTCAAGGTCTGCGAACTACTCAAAGTCCCGCCGGATGAGGCACTGAAGGGAATGCTCGACGCCAAGCCCGACCCGGGTCTAACACGGATCCTGAACGGTATGATCGCCAATCACGACGTGAGGCTCATCGCAGCCTTCGGCGTCAACGACATCGACTCGACGAGACTCGTATTCCAAGAACTCCGCCGCCGACGAGTCATAGAAGATCAGAGAATGCTTGTCGGAATGTTCCACGCGAGAGAGGACAGGGTTACGAGAACTTTAGAATTTGCCCAAGTTATGGCGCGGATGCCGTTTGAGAAAATTCTCGTTGTGGGAGAAATGACGAACCTGTTCGTAAGCCAGGCAACCCGGGAAGGCTACGCGAAGGATAAGATTGTGAATTTAGGGACTGTCGGCCCTCCAGCAATCATGGATTTCCTCTCGAAGATGTCTCTCAAATCAGATCAAGGCCTAACCCTGTTCGGGTGTGGGAATATGATAGGAATTGAGGATTTCATCGACGCGTTCGAGAAACTGTCTGAGAAGCAAGACTCACACCCCATGGAGTCTCGGAATTAGATGGTAGTCTACGGAGTCACCCTCGACACTGCCGAAGTCGCTATTGCGTTGGGAATCGGCGTCAGCATGCTGTTCTATGAAAAACAGAACCTCGTCCCCGGAGGAGTCATCGTCCCGGGCTACGTAGCTCTAACCCTCGACAGACCCTACCTGCTATTCTCTACATTTGCGGTCGCCATCATCACTCTGTTCGCGCTCAGAAAAGTTGCGGGATACGTTGTCCTCTTTGGAAGAAGAAAGTTCTCGTTCATGATGCTGATGAGTTTCGTTATCGCGTGGGGAATCCAGTCCCTCGTAGCACTCGCACTCACCTATGGCCAAGTAGCAAGCGTCGGACCAACCGGAGTCTTCCAGGTCATCGGATTCATCATACCCGGGCTAGTCGCGAACAGCATGGAGAGGCAGGGAATCACCAAGACGATCTATGCTCTGACAATCGTCTCCGTTATCACGTACGTAATACTCTATGCCATCACTGGAAAGTGATCCTGCTTCTTGTCCGCTCGAGCGAAAAAGAGACCCAGAAGAATTATGCCGATAATTCCCCTAATAATTCTGCTAGTAATGGTCTCGACTTTTTCCTTGCCGGTTCATCACTCGTCTGTCAATATCCCTCAGCTCCCGCCGACAGGTATCACATGGGTTACAAAGCCACTGCAGCAGGTCTACAATCTGATACAGAGCAGGTTCATCGGGCTCATACCTGGAAATTACACTGAGCCCTCTTCATCAGACTATTCCACGATGAGCACAATTTTCGGATTTATTGACACGGGGGTCTCCCAAAGCGACGCGGGCTCGATCCTTAGCGCATCCAACTTAGCAACACAGCTGAAGTACCAGCTGATTCCGATGAACGATTCGGCAACTGGCAACAAGTACTACGTCTTAATGGAGAACACAACCGTAAACCGAGGATGGGGATCATACCTATTCCCGGCAGAAAGGAGTCCCTCGACAACCCAAGTCGTAATAGAAGCTCCACATCCGGTCACAGACTTCAACAGCCAACAGATAGCTTACACAATCTTCACCAGCGCCTATCCACACGTTACCGCTCTCTTAGTATCAGGTGTAGAGAGAACGTTCGGTCCAAATGGTCAGACCGACATGGCTCACAGAACACAAAGTATCTTCGAGACAGCCCATGAAGCCTTCACCAAATTTGGTTCAGTGGTAATACAGATCCATGGCTTTGACGCGTCCCACCACCCCACAGAACCCATGGTAGTTCTCAGCGATGGAGACGGGGGTATCAACGGGGCCTTACAAGCGATCGCGTCCAACCTCGAAGCTGCTAAACTCTCTGTAGGAATCTTTGACGGTTTCACTCATGAAAAACTGGGCGCCCAAAAGAACATCCAGGGTCGCTATGCAAGGGCATTCGGGGCAGGCTTCGTACACTCCGAGATCTCATCTATCGTAGTCTACAATGACACCCTTATCACGAAATACGAGAACTCTCTCACCCGATCAATCTTGAACAAGTTTGGCTTTCCAGCTTATCAGATCGATATCAAGATTCCAATCATAGCCCTCGGAATCATGAGCTTCTTCTTCGTTGCGGGCTACAGACTTTCAAAAAACAACCCTGACTAGCCAGACGGATTTATTGCCAGAACCAGAAGAAGCGTCCGCTTAGGAAATGTATTCTTAGCTTAGGGCCCAGCTTGTTGAAGGGCAGCTTCGTTTGGCTTCCAATCGCCTGATGCCCATGGAGGCTTCACGTCTTTCAGCCGTAGAGCTATGAGAAAGCCTAGAACTCCGATGAGCGCCGCGGCCAACATGGCGGCTTGAAACCCTGCTACGACTCCAGCTGTGTTAGTGGAAGCATTGGCATTGCCTGCTGCAGGAGGGTCGAAGGCTCCGGCGATCGTCAAGAGGATGGCAAGCCCGATGGGGAAGCCTACCCGGGACGATGTGCCGACCACTCCTGAGGCCAAGCCTTCCTCTCCTGGGCGAGTCCCAGCGACAGCGGCGATGTTGATTGCGGGAAATCCGATACTTGCCCCCAATGCCCATACGAGCAGTCCGGGCATTAGCACGAAAGCATTCCCGTTAGGCGACATGGGGGTGAGAAGAAGGGTTCCAGCGGAGATCAGAGCGCTTGAGACTAGGAGGGTACGCTTGGCGCCGAACCTGTTGACCAGACGTGGAGCTACCCAACCCCCGACAATGAAAAAGATGAGCGCGGGGGGCAAAGTCAGCAGACCGGAATAGACGGCCGAATAGCCCAGCACGTTTTGGAAATACACTGGCACGATGAACCCGACGCCGCCCACGATAGAAGTCAAGACTAGGGCAAGAGTGTTCGCGGTGAGGACGGATCCTCTCCGTATAAAGTCGAGCGGCATTAAGGGAGCCTTTGATCCTGATTCGATGAATACGAAGCCGGCGAGAACAAAGGCTGAGAAGACTAGCGGGATGAAACTCCACTCGGATGCGAAGCCGAGCCCAGCGGCGTTAGTCAACCCGTAGATTAGGAGAATTATGCCTGAAGTAACGGTGAGAGCTCCTGGAACGTCCAGAGGCTGGTTCTTGAGCCAGCCGCCGCCACCAGGCAGGTATCTCAGGCAGAGTAGGACAGTGACGATTCCGATCGGCACATTGATGAACATCACCCATCGCCAGCCCAGGAATGTTGTCAATGCTCCGCCAGCAACGGCGCCCGCTGCGAATCCTCCTGAGAGCACTGCGACCAAATATCCCAGCGCCTTGTTTCTCTCGGGCCCTTCATGAAATATCCTGATGAAAATTGCAAAAGCCGTGACAGTCGTCATCGCCGCACCTATACCCTGAACTGCTCTTGAAACGATCAGGGATAACAGGGAAGGAGCAATTCCGCCTGTGAACGATGCGAT
Organism: Candidatus Bathyarchaeota archaeon; assembly: GCA_005881695.1. GTDB lineage: Archaea > Thermoproteota > Bathyarchaeia > 40CM-2-53-6 > 40CM-2-53-6 > 40CM-2-53-6. The sequence goes on from VBBT01000090.1 coordinate 3,522, forward strand.
CGAGAATGTGACTAGGCCGGCAACGAAGATCTTCTTCTGCCCGTAAATGTCGCCTGCCCTTCCCATCAACAATAGGAAACCTGCAACAGTGATTGCATAGGCTCCATAGATCCACTGACTGTCGGGGATGGAAGCCCCGAACTCGGTTCTAATCGAAGGAAGCGCTACGGTCACTATTGACGCGTCGATTACATCCATGAAAAAGGCCGCCATAACCAACAGGAAGATCAGACGGATGTGAGGAAGGGGAGTCGCAACAGTCATTGATGGGTCGCTCAATTTTGTGGCTCTTCCTATTATGGGACAGTACTTGTTGACGGGATCGCGACGAAGCTAGTCACGTCTAACGTCAAGTTGGGTTTTCAAAATAGGGCCGATTGCGTAGGCTCTTAAATCCTGTCTCTGAGCTGGCTGATATTTTCCCGTGGGCTCAAGATGTGAATCTCGATGAGAAATTTGTCAGCTATCAGACGGCGAGTCCGCCGTATGGTCGAGAAGTGCTTCGATGATCTTGTTTTACTTGAGAAAGTTGTTGGTAGGACCGTTAATTTACTTTGACCGGGAGGGTCTCCGGGCTTATTTGGATAGTTACGCTGTGGGGGCTGATTCGCTAAGTCCTGGGTAACACAAATTTAGGCAATCGATAGTTCCCCGATCCGTTCGACGAAATCATGCTTCTCACGTTCCAGTTCGTCAAGTTTCTTTTCAAGGTCATCGGTGGGTTTTCCTTTTGCTTGCTTCTTACTGATCTCGTGCTGTAGTTTTTCGATTTCCACATTGAGTTCCGCCA